>CANIZU010000111.1 GCA_947472115.1 Flavobacteriales bacterium
AAATCTGTGTTAGATCCGGGGACAAATAGTGGGCCATTTTCTGGTTCAACAAACTTGGGATGACTCATTTGGTAATCAACGCTAACCAATCCTCCGGAAACCGCATCGTACTTGCGTAGCTCCATTTTGTTTTGCTCGCGATTCACCCAACTGATGTAAATAAACTTGCTATCTGGCGTCCAAGTAATGTTGGTCAAATAGTGGTCGTAGGTACCCTGAGTATTCAGATAAACCAATCGATCTGACATTAAATGGTAGATTCCCAAGGTTACGGTATGACTACTATCGCCGGCCATGGGATATTTGATGCTGTTCGCTTTAGCGGGTCTAGATTGAATGCCGAAAAGAGGGTAATCGGTCACTCTGCGTTCATCCATGCGATAAAAAGCCAACTTGTCGTTGTCGGCGCTCCAGAAAAGGCCTTTGCTGATGCCGAATTCGTTGCGATGCACACTCTGACCATAAACGATGCCGTTGCCTCCGTCTTTTGTGATTTGGATTTCGCCAGAACCAGAGTTAGCCAAGTTTTTTGAAGCCGAAGTTTTTCTACCGGTGATATAGAGGTTATCTTTCTTAATCACCGCGATTAGCTCCGCGTCGGGAGAAAATTCGGTTGCTTGCGCTTCTTCAGATTGACCGTGAATTGAATATTTGACTTGAACCGGTCCAAACATAAGGTTGTCCGTCACGGGCTTTTTGAAATCCACAGCCATAACAAATCGACCGACTTCAAACCAACCTTGGTAATCGCCTGTCCATTTGATTTGGGGTATTCCGAACAAATTCACATCCTCGCCGGTTAGGGATTTGATTGCCGTTTTTGTGATTTTCACAAAGCTATCGGCCTTGATGATTTGTGTTTTTGCAAGCGTTGATGCATTTACCGCATATAGAACACCATCCACCACTTCCGCATAATCTGTTTTGGTAATCCATCCATACAATTTGGCATTTTTAGGATAGTTTTTTGGACTGAAACAAGCATCGATTGTTAAGGCTGATGCGCTGGCTGGGGTCGACTTTTTGCTTGAAACAGCATCGCCATTGGACTGAGCCAAAGCGGCGTTACCAGCCAAAATGAAAAGGAATAAAAAAATGCGGATAGAAATGCGGTTCATAAATAGGGTTTCAGAAGTTTCTAATGCAAATTTGCTGAAAATTTATCAGATGACTACCATACAATCCATCATTGAATCTGCTTGGGAGAATCGCGCCCTATTGAGCGAAGCCAAAACCGTTGAAACCATTGAGTTTGTCATTGAAGAATTGGATAAGGGACGAATGCGCGTTGCGGAGCCATTGGCAGAGGGTGGTTGGCAGGTGAACAATTGGATTAAAAAGGCGGTGATTCTTTATTTCCCAACCCGTAAAATGGAGACTTTTCATGCCGGTCCGATGGAGTTTCACGATAAAATGCCTTTGAAAAAGAACTATGCTGAACTAGGGATTCGCGTTGTTCCGCATGGTGTGGCAAGACATGGTGCTTACATTGCTCCTGGGGTAATTATGATGCCGTCTTACGTCAATATTGGTGCTTACGTTGACGCGGGAACTATGGTTGATACTTGGGCTACGGTGGGTTCGTGTGCTCAAATTGGAAAGAATGTCCATTTGAGTGGTGGCGTGGGCATCGGTGGGGTGCTTGAGCCAGTGCAAGCGGCTCCTGTGATCATCGAAGACGATTGTTTTGTGGGAAGCAGATGCATCGTAGTAGAAGGTTTTCACGTGGGTAAGCAAGCTGTGCTTGGAGCGGGTCTCACACTAACGATGAGCACCAAAGTCATCGATGTGCAAACGGGAGAGGAGTTGCCCAAAGGATATATTCCCGAAAGGAGCGTCGTGATTCCTGGTAACATCAAAAAGGACTTTCCTGGGGGTGAGTTTTATGTGCCAGCGGCATTGATTATCGGAAAGCGTAAAGCCAGTACCGATTTAAAGACATCGTTGAACGATGCGTTGCGTGAGCATAGCGTTGCCGTTTAATAGTAATTAATTATGAAAATCGGATTTGATGCCAAGCGATTTTTCTTCAACCATTCCGGTTTGGGGAATTATTCGCGCATGCTTGTCGAATCCCTTTTTAAGTATTTTCCTGAGAACGAATATGTTCTGTACGCTGATCGATTGGATGCATTGGATCATGCACATCCTGAGGCGCTTCGAATTCTCAAACTCTATGTAGACAATCGGAGTGATGGCTCTGATCTCTATACTTTGGTGATGGTAGATGCACCAAAATGGTGGCGGACTTGGGGAATGGGGAAGCGGGCTGCTCAAGATGGCGTTGAGGTGTTTCATGGCTTGTCGAATGAATTGCCATGGGATTTGCCTGTCTCAGTAGCTGGGGTTTGTACGATCCACGATGTGATATTTAAAGAATTTCCTTCCTATTATCCTTGGATCGATCGATTGATATTCGACTTCAAAACGAAGAAGGCCATTCAAAAAGCTTCCCGACTCATCATGACGAGCCACGCCACGCAATCTCAAGTGGAGAACTATTATCCGCAAGCAAAAGGTAATTCCGTTGTGATTTATCAAGCCGTGGATCCTTCGTTTTGTGCAGTGGAAAGCGTTGGTGCTGTGAAAGAAAAGAACGCACCATATTTCGTATATCAAAGCAGTTTTACGCAGCGTAAGAACCATGCGGTATTGGTAGAGGCTTTTGCATTGATTCAGCATCAAACCGACTGGAATTTGACATTGATAGGGTTGAATGGGCCTACTTTAGAGCCTGTGAAATCGCAAATTGAGACGTTGGGACTTGGCAATCGAATCACTTGTTTGGTGGATCAGACTCGTGAGGAGATGATTTACTGCGTGAAATCGGCATCTGGGTTTGTATATCCCAGCTTAAGTGAAGGATTCGGAATCCCGTTGGCTGAAGCTTTGGCGGCTGGATTACCAATGGCAGTTTCAAATATATCGGTATTCCGAGAATTGGTAGAGGATTTGCCGGTGTATTTTCATCCCAATCGGGCCGATGAAATGGCGGCAGCGATGATTTCTATTACTACCCAGGAAGAGCAAACTAGGCAGCGATTAATGCGTCCATCGTTGCAATACAAAATCGATCCGCAGAACATTGCATCGCAATTGATTCAGACGTACTCTGGTCTGCGAAAATCCTAAAATCCCAATCCCAAACTCATCACACCCCATAAAAGGTGAGGTATATTTTCAGAGTTTTGGTCGCTTTTGTACCAATATCTTACCTCGGTGCGCCAATAAATCATGTCGGCAATTTTTCTATTGAAGCAAAGACTTCCACCCAAATAAGAGCCTTCTATTCTTGAGAATTTGTCTCTAAAAAACTCGCCTCGTGCACTAATACTTGAGGTTTCATTGAGTTGATAGCTACCAACGGCATTCAAATTAACCCAAAATCCGTTTTGCTCGTGAAATGGAGATTTACCAAAACTGGTGTCTTTCCAAGGGTCATCGCCTACGTAAAAGCAGGATGTCCATTGCCAACGATTTCGCTTTGCAATCCAATAGATATCAGAGAAATATCGGTGATGCTGACCCGTTTGAACGAAGGTATTCCAATTGATTAAATTGTTTTTGTTAACGTTGTACTCTAACTGGGTAGCAAAGGCGGGCGTTTTGTATTGCGGGCCTAGTGTTTGCCAACCATTTAAAAGGTAGAACGATGATTTAATCTTTGAGGATAACGGAGCGACAACTTTGGTGCCCATCAAATAATAGGGACAGAGTTCTGCGGCCATGGAGCGGGTATAAATCAAATGGTCTCTGCTTACAGGGTTTTCATTGGTAAAAGGCGATCCAATCAATCCTGCTTCTAGCCAAATGTCTTTTTTCGTATTTAATCGAACACCCACACTGGCCTCCATTAAATTCTTCAATCCGCTTTTCTCCGATGCGTAATTGGCGTCCATATAACTTCCATAAGCGGGCACAATTCTGGCTTTGACACCTTTGTTCGCATAACGAAAATCTAAGTAAGTGAGGTTAATATCGACCTGGTTTAAACTCGCCGACGATACCAAATGAGGGACTTTATCTGCATTGGGCGACATCTTGCCGTAATAAGCATCGAGCCATCCTGAGATGGTCAATTTGCCCACTTTTTCACCCCCAACAGAATCAATAAAGGCAGTGTTGGTGATTTGGGCATTTAGATTGATACTGGCCGTAATCAATAATAGTATTACTCGCAATTTCACTTTCATGATATGGTTGCAAAACTATTAATTATTTGGGCTCATTGGATTTATGGGGTGAAATTTCTTAAATTGCATCTAATGTTTGGATTACGAATCAAATTGATGACGTTTTGTTTGCTTCTAACAGCCAATGGATTGGCGGGACAATACGATTCTATTCGATATGACATGACAACCCAAAATGTGCATTGGAATTCTCTAACTGATTTCAATTCTAAGGGGTTTAATCCAGATACACTAAGCAAGCCATTATATTGTCAAGCTGAAACCACACCCACATTCGTTGGCACTTTCTCTAAGACAAATGATTACAATTCCAATGTGGCAAAGGCTTATAACGTATTGGATGCGGGTTCTTTTTATGGTGTTGCCGGGGTTTATACAAAGAAGCATTACGACTTAACCACACATGTGGTTCGTGTGAAAGGTGCTTATGCTTGTAGAACGACAACTATCGGAGATTACAATGAATATTGGATTGGTGCAATTCCAGTTTCAAATAAGAATTATCATCCTGCTATTTACGGCACGGGTAATTCTCCTGAGGGATATATCGTAGGCGCTTGGGTCGATTGGTGGAGTGCTAGATCGAGAGGCACAACGAGTCAGCCTGACAATTTCTTTGTAAATCGCATCAATTCGAACATGCCATTGGGATTGTTTTTTGAAGCAATGGCTGAATTTCGTATTATTCACGATTCTTTGGTGATGACCAAATATACGTTGACGCCGGTAAATGAAAGATATAATCAACAAACTTGGGTTTATCCAGGGTATCGAAGCACACCTTTTGAACCTTTGTCAAATTCATCATGGTTCAAAGATTTTCGTCCTGCATTTATGCCGGATGACGCCCTAGATTGGGTTGAGGTGGTAGCTGTTCCGTTGCCTTGTACGATGGAGTTAAAGAAGAAAAATATTTCAATCTGTGAGGGGGGGAACATTCAGTTGGACTTATCAGCGCTGATATGGTTAAAAAATCAATCCATCGATAATAAAACAGGTGTTTTTTACTTGAGAAAATGCTCAAACCCTAAAGGAAGTAGCACTTTACATAAATCGTTGACAAATGCATTGTTGCCCAAAAATCTGCCTTTCGGTGATTACACGGTAAGTTATATCTCCCCCTGCGGTGATTCCATTCAGTTTCCGGTTAAGGTTTCTGCTAAACCAGAGGTCAAATTAACCGATACATCTATGTGCAAGGGTACGCGATTCAAACCCTATGTTAAGATCAACTCTAGCGCTGTCATTAATCGATATTCCTGGCGCTGTGGAAGTAATCAAGGGACTACGTCTAACCCTGTTTGGTATATGTCAGACACAGGGAAACTCATTCTCACCCTTTATGTAGAAGATAATAACGGTTGTCAGGGCTCTGATACGGCAAATGTATATGTCGCCACTTTGGGTAAAGTAAGCATGGGGTTCAACGATTCCGACCAGTGTTTTGTTGGCCATTCGTTTAATCTATCAGCAAATTGCTTGGGTAATTCCCAAAATCAATACAAATGGAAGTTGCCTCAGAATCCTGCAGCTACTTCTCAATTGCTAAAGGGGGTAAAATTCGCTGCACCTGGGACCTATCGAGCGGAAGTATACGTTTCGAATCCTTGGGGATGTTCAGATTCTGTGGCCTTGGATTTAGAAGTATATGAATCCCCAGTGGTGGTATTATACGATACCCAAGTTTGTGAAAATCAGTATTTTTCTGCCAGATATTACGATAAACCTACGACGGTAAACGGATTGAAACACCGGTGGTTGTTCAATAACACAGATTCAATTAAGTGGAATTCCCCAATATATTCGGTGTCAAGAAATGGACAATACAAACTTCAATTAATACTTGAAAATTATTACGGATGTTCGGACTCAGACGAATCAGTAGTTACCATTTACCCCAATCCGAAGTTGAATTACGATTTTTGGTACCTCGATGACCTTGCGGGCGCGACGAGATGGACGTACTCTTATACTGGGACACTAGGGAATAAAGTCGATTGGTTCCAAAATGGACAAAAAATCGCCTCAGGAAGTGGGCCGGGCATCGTGACAATTAAAGATTTGGGTCAACAGCGTTTCAAACTCCGGGTTATTTCGGACAAAGGCTGTATCGACTCTTTGGAATTTTCAAAAATGATCGCTGCCAGTAACAACATCTATTATCCCAATGCCTTTAC
>CANIZU010000112.1 GCA_947472115.1 Flavobacteriales bacterium
TGCCAATTTAATCACGGCGTCTTGCGGGGTTGTAATGATGCGTTCTTTTTTGAATAATCCGGCTTCTTCGATGCTTTTCAGCTCAGCCGCCAAGTGTTGTTTAATGGCTCCGTACATAGGTCTTTAAAAGACAAAAATACGATTTTAACCCTTAATGTAAACCCATCGAGGCCTTGATTTCCTCAATCACTTTGCGATCGTTACTCAAACGAGGCACTTTGTTCTGTCCACCCAACTTTCCTTTCGATTTCAACCAATCATGAAACGTGTTCTTTGGCGCCACAAGAACCTTAGGCAATTTCATTACGATATCTCCTTGGCGCTTTGCCTGATAGTCCTCATTCGCAGCCATTAACGCAGAATCCAAAACACGAATGAACTCCTTTAATGATGTCGGCTCATTGCTAAATTCAATCAGCCATTCATGACCCGCATCCGCTTGATCCGACAAATAAATGGGTCCAGCGGAATAATCCGTTACAATCGCGCCGGTTTCCTTTGACGCAATTGCGATGGCCGATTCCGCGTTTTCAATCACCAACTCCTCACCAAAAGCATTGATAAACAATTTGGTTCGCCCCGTAATTTTAAATGTGTAGGGCTTGGTATCTGTGAATACAACTGTATCACCAATAATATATCGCCACAACCCGCCCACGGTAGTAATGACCATGGCATAATTCACACCAACAATTACATCGCTCAAATGAATAATGAACTCAAGGCCTTTGGCAACTGGATAAAATTCGTAAAAAACTCCATGATGCGTCATCAAGAGCAAATCTGATTTATTCGGCGATGCCTGCAACCCAAAAAACCCTTCACTGGCGTTGTAGGTTTCGAAGTAATGCATTTTGTCTGAGGGAATCAGCGACCTAAATTGATCTTTATAAGGCTCAAAACTCACGCCCCCATGCAAAAAGAGCTCTAAGTTTGGCCAAATTTCCAGAATATTATTCTTCCCCGTAATTTCCAATAATCGATTGAGCAAAACTATCGTCCAAGTGGGAACACCGCTCATGCTTGTCACATTTTCCTGATAAACCGATTGCGCCATTTTCTCCAGTTTCTCCTCCCAGTTTTCCATCATGGCAATTTCCATGTCTGGCGTGCTTTTCCAATTGACCCAGGCTGGCAAGTGATTCATCAATACCGCACTCAAATCGCCATAAAACGCATTTTGATTTAACTCGTTCACCCGATGACTACCGCCAATCAGCAAGCCCTTGCCTTTAAAAATTTCCGTTTCAGGATAAAACGAACAATACTGCGTTAACGTTTCTCTACTGCACTCGTAATGATTGTATTCCAAGCTATCAAAACTCATGGGTATATACTTGGCGACATTGCTCGTCGTTCCGCTACTCTTAGCATACCAAACGATATCACCAGGCCACAACAATTGCTGCTCACCTGCCATATTTCGATCAATCCAAGGTTTTAAATCCTCATAAACTACAACGGGGACTTTGGCACGAAAATCATCGTAAGTACTGTTCTCTGAAATTTGATATTTTTCACCATAGCGCGTATTCGATAATCGCTCTATTAACTCTACAATTAATTCTTCCTGCTTCTGATCTGCGCGTTCTAAGTTCATTCGCAGATCCTGACTGCGTTGCTTAAAATACCAATTGATTACGGGAGAAATCATGGTTCAATCAGTCCATCTCTGAGGCGTACGATTTTTTTTGCATGCTTTGCGATGTCTTCTTCGTGTGTAACCAACACAATTGTATTTCCAGCAGCATGTATTTCCTCAAACAAGGCCATAATCTCATGCGATGTTTGTGTATCTAAGTTTCCCGTGGGCTCATCCGCCAGCAATAAACTCGGGTTATTAATTAATGCCCTGGCCACCGCAACCCGCTGTCTTTGACCGCCCGATAATTCGTTGGGCTTATGATGAAATCGATCGCCTAGTCCTACCTTATTCAAAGTTTCGGCAGCCCTTTCATTTCGTTCTTTTAGCGGAATTCCCGCATACACTAATGGCAAAGCAACGTTATCAAGTGCCGTTAGCCGTGTAAGCAAATTGAAAGTTTGAAATACAAATCCGATTTCATCGTTTCTAACCTTGCTTAAATCCACATCGCTCATCTTACTAACTTCCTTGTCGTTGAGCCAATATTCTCCCTGCGATGGCGTATCCAAACATCCTATCACGTTCATCAATGTACTCTTGCCAGAACCAGAAGGTCCCATCAATGCCACATATTCACCTCTTTGAATGTCTAAGTCGATTTTTTTTAGAGCATGCACCGTCTGTGCACCCAGAATATAGGTTTTTCGAATGTTGGATAACGATATTAATGCCCTAGACATTGCCGTCGATTACTTTGGGAACCCTAAAGAAATCGCTATCACTCTTGGGAGCATTTTTTAGTGCTTCCTCGTGGGTGATGGTCTGAACAATAACGTCATCTCGTAAAATCGTATGACTATCTGTAAGATAAATCAACGGTTCAATGCCTTCTGTATCAACAGATTTTAACTGTTCACACATCCCTAAAATCTTCTCCAGATCTTCTTGCATTTTTACCAATGCAGGGCCTTCAAATCGCAATCTTGCCAAGTGTGCTAATTCTTTTACGCGTTGTTCTGTGATTTTCATAATACGCCTACCGATTTCAGTTGTGAAGATATAACATCGTATACTTTTTGTTGCAGTGCAGGGATATCCTCTATCGACAAACCTTTGGTTTCAATCGGTACATGCACAAACATTCTCATTTTTCCCGGCGATCCCCTAAAATTATCAAGATCAAAACGGGCTAAATTGTCTGGCAATGTTATTGGAACAATCGGCACTTGCTTTTCAATGGCTAAACGAAATGCCCCAGCTTTAAATGGGAATTTAATTTTTGGCGCATCTTGAGGAATACGGCCTTCAGGATAAATAATAAGATTGGCTCCCAATCTATCCATTTGCTCCCCTGCCTCTACATAAGCTCTATATGATCCCTTAATACTCGAACGCTTTACAGCAATATCTAGCGTTCTAAACCAAATGCCAAAAAGTGGAATCTCTGCAAGTTCGGCTTTGCCCATAAAAAAGTTAAACCCAGGCAATAAACTTCCGCAACATACAATATCAATGTAAGATATATGATTTGCACAAAATACGAATTGCTGGTTTTTTGGCAATGGCGATTCATATGTCACCTTGGGTATGATAAACCCTAAATAACAACAGGTTGTACCCCAAAACCGACGTAAATAATGCGCATATCTATAGGTTTTTGGAGAAATAAACAAAAACAACAAGGGAATATAAATCAACAAAAACACGACAACGAACCATAGACCCGCCCAAACTAACCAAAGTATAGTAAGAAATTTCCTCATACGCTACGAAACTATGATGTTTGCTTGTAGTTCCAAACAAAAACTATCAGACATACAACCATTCCGGTGGAAACACACATCATCAACTCAAAACCGCCAAATGCAGATGGTCCGATTTTAACCTCAAAATTCTCTTTTAACGTGGATTTTTGCTTTGCCTTATCTGCCAATAAGACAGATTCATCTCCATCAACAGATTTATCGATGGCTGCATACTGAAGCGACCGCCAATCTTGTATGATTTCCTTCTTGTTATTATAAATATGCTGATACGCAGCAATGTTTGTTCCGGCCATAATGAGCGACATCATCAAGGACAAGAACAAGGCTTTGCCCATATTGATTGGCGTGTCACCCTGCGTTTGCATCAAACTCTTCACAAACAGATAAACTCCAACACCCGGAATTACCAAATTAAAAAACATCGGGAAAAAGGCTGCGGCAGAATTGGAACGATACAAACCATTGAGATATTGAACCAATAACATAGAGGCGCTCAATGAACCAAAAGCAATCCCGTAGAAAAATACACGTTTAAACACTGTACAAAAATAGGAAAAGGAAGGGCAAAACCCGTCCGATAAAAAAACTAGGTAATTCTAGGATTACGAAGCGTAATCGTCGTCCTGACGATCGTACTCATCAAAATTGTACTCTGGCAACAATGTAGTTTTAACATGGCCAATGGTTTCCGCCAAGCCGTCACTGAACTTATTGAAGTCCTCTTTGTACAAATGAATTTTCATTTTTACAAAATTGCCATCATCAAATTTGCTGCGCTTACTTTCTGTAATGGTGATGTAATAATCATTATTACGCGTTGCCTTTACATCAAAAAAGTAAGTCCTTTTTCCCGCACGAACTCGCTTTGAAAAGATCTCTTCTTGCGAATCTCTGTTGTAATTTTCTTCCTGCATCATCTTCTTTTTAGTCAGAGAAATAATTTCTCATGGCAAATATGCAAAAATTATTGAGGTTGTGTATATAAAATTATTATAATTTTTTAAGAAGTGTCAACGACACGCTTTTACATGCCTTCTGATTGGTTTTCAGCACTTTGGCTATCATTCAGATTTTTGTAGTACTCACAACTTACAAGCAATTCATCATGTGTGCCCATGTGCGTTAGCTTGCCATCGTCCAATACCAAGATGCGATTGGCCATTTTTAATGGAGCAATTCGATGCGAAACCACAACCGCCGTACTTTGCTTTAACCAAGCCTGTAATTGATCAATAATATTTCGTTCCGTCTCAGAATCCACAGCACTTAAGCAATCATCAAGAATATAAAATTGTGCCTTTTTGATCAACGCCCTCGCCAAACTCACTCGCTGCTTTTGACCCCCAGATAAGCTCACACCCCTTTCGCCCAAAATTGTCTCCAAACCCTGGGGCCACTGTGTGATATCATTCAATAAACCAGCCGCGGTAATAGCCCTTTGCAATTCTTCATCACTCGCTTTGCCATCCTCCAAACCAAATGCAATGTTTTCTCTAATCGACTCGGAAAACAAAAACACATCCTGGGGTACATAAGCCAAGTTCCTACGGTAATCTGTTAAGTCGATTTCGGCCAATGGAACGCCATCAAACAAAATAGATTTCGCTTCGGCATTGCCATAATACATCGCCGCGAGCATCTGAGCCAAGGTAGATTTGCCCGATCCCGTTTTTCCGGTGATTCCAATGATTTCGCCTTTTTTTATTGTGAAATTTACGTCACTCAACGAGGTTGTTGTTTTGCCTTCGTAAGTAAATGACAAATTGTTGACAGCGATTTCTTGCTCAAGTTTAAAGGGCTTACCCGTTTCTGTTTGATGCGATTCCGCTTGTAAAAATTCGTTGATACGCTTTTGACTTGCTGCAGCCTTCTGAACCAACGCGGTTGTCCAACCCAAACTCGCCACCGGCCAAATCAACATATTCAAATAGATCACGAACTCCGCCAAGTTTCCTGGCGTAAACGTGCCCGCTTCCACCGCTTTTCCGCCCAAATAAATCACCAACAAAGTACTCAAACCCATCAGCAAGAGCATCAAAGGGAAAAACATCGCGTTGATTTTTGCCAAATCCATGTTTCTACGTTTGTACTCCTCGCCTTCTTCGTGAAATTTCTTACTGAAAGTAGCTTCCATGCCAAAGGATTTGATGATACGTATACCAGCGAAAGTTTCTTGGGCACTCGCCGTGAGCAGAGAGAGTTGTTCCTGAATCACTTTGTTACCACGATTCATTCGTTTGCTTACCTGATAAATGGAAACCGACAAAATTGGCAATGGCAATAAAACCCAAAGTGTTAAACTCGCATTGGCTTGAACCATTTGGTAAATCACAACCACAAACGTGAAAAGCATATTGGCGAAATACATAATCGACGGACCGATGTACATCCTCACATTGGAGACATCTTCGCTCATTCGAGAAAGCAAATCACCTGTCATGTGTTTACGATAGAATCCTTCGCCCAACTGCTGATACTTATCGTATAGAACATTTTTTAAATCGTACTCTACCTTGCGCGAAACCACAATGAGTGTCTGACGCATGTAATACATGAATATGCCGCGTAATATTGATACTAGTAAGATTGCAACGCCAAAAATCAAGGCTGTCTTAAAAATCAACCCCATCACCAAAGAATCGCCAGCGCCACTGATCCAAACGGATTGCTTTAAGGCCTCGTCCAAGCCCACTCGCACCAAAACTGGAACGGACGCAGAAAAAATATTCGTCAGCAAGACAAACAAAATGCCCAAACTCATGGGGATGGCGTATTTTTTCAAATACTGATTTAAGTAATAGAGTTCACGCATAAATAGATTGCAAAGGTAGTAACTGCATCGCAGGTGAAATTGTAAATTGCAAGTGAATTTTTGATTCTCTACGGATTATTTCTCTCTGTAAAGCGATAATATTCGAAACTTTTTCAAACTGATATCCACATTTTTAATAATGTTGCTTATCTTTGCGTCCCATTTGAGAAAGCCATGCACTTAACTGCTGATAGAA
>CANIZU010000113.1 GCA_947472115.1 Flavobacteriales bacterium
CCGGACTATTCACTAATTTCAAATCAAGCGGTTTAAAATAGTCTGTATCTATGGGATTGGGGATCACTTTAATTTCCGGCATTACACCCGCATCCCCAATTCCAATTAAATCCTTTACAATGCCACTTTTGTCCGCCTGATTTTTCAACCAAGCACTCGGCGTCACAAATTGAAGTCGACCGACCGCATTCGAAAAAATCCGTTTTTTCTTTTTGAAGACTTGACTCGATAAATCCGATTGACTCGGCTGTTTCAAATACTGACAATTTCCACATTCTCGGGTGAAATTATCACAACCACGGGGATGGTAGCATCCTCCGGTGAAAGGCCACATATCGTGACATGTCCACACGATTTTCTTACCTAAACCCAAAAGATCTTCCAAACCATTCAAGCTAACAAAGCCCTTGTTGATCCAATGAAGATGTATGATGTCTGCGTCCTTTAGGGCCTGCCAATTGGAAACGCTTATTCCCGTTTTACCATGACTAAAAGCGAAACGAATGGATTTATTTGCCTCAAAACGAAGAAAGTCTAACTTCTCCAATGCATGCAATCCAAAGGCCCATTTTTTCTTAATCCAAGTATTGGCCCACAAATGAAAATCACCTTCCCCGCCGTCAAAAACCCAATGCTCACTAGAAACACCTTCCAACCCATTCAATGCATCATTTAGTCGCTGCGCAGCAACAAACGCCCCACCCGAGGAAGAAGCATTTAGATGCAATATTCTCAGTGGCTTTGATGTCATTTAGGCAAGTTAAGTCAAAATTATTTACCCTTATCCTTTGCTTGGCTTTGCCACTGGATCTGGATCGCTGACACGCAAAGTCTTACTTAGGATTAGTGACAGGAAAAAGGCCACAACCATCAAGCCGCCACCTACCAAATAGGGCAAACTAGAAAACTGGTGATACAATACCATAGCGATAAATGGACCGAACGCGCGAGCCAAAGAACTTGTGCTCTGTAATAACCCTAACATCCGACCTTGTGATTCTGGCGGTGTGTTTCGGCTCACTAAAGAATTGATCGCAGGCATCATCAAACCGTTACCTAAAGAAAGTAATACAATTGAGATTACCTGAACCACATAAAAAGCATTTCCCGCCTCAGGCAATGGAATAATCATGAGTCCCATCGCGATGGCTGGACAGCCCCACAATAGCATTTTTCGCACACCCACTCGATTTGTAAAAAAACCAATCAACCCGCCTTGTACGATGGCTCCGCAGATTCCAATAAAACCAAAAATATTCCCAATCCCCGCAGGCGTTAATAGGTATTTTTCCTTCCACAACACACTTGAACTTCCGTACATCATACTGAACGCCGCGATGTAAATGAAATTAATCACAAATAACTCCCCAATCACGTCTAGCTTCCAAACGGTAACCAAGCCTTTGAAGGTATCGGAAACCTTGCGTTTGTGGGCCGACTTCGACTCCAAACTTTCAGGTAACATAAACCAAGCCAACAGGAAGTTTAACGCGCACAAGGCAGCAGTAAAGAAACCTACCCAACGCAAACCATGATCACCACCAGCGTGATAGAGCCATCCACCGATAGGCGGACCAAAAACAAAGCCCAAGCCAAAGGCGGCACCGATTATCCCCATGCGCTTGGCACGATCCTCAGGTGGTGTAATATCAGCAATGTAAGCCTGTGCCGCCGCAATGTTTGCACTTCCGAATCCAGAAACAATCCTCGCCAACAAAAGGAACACAAAACTAGAACTCAGCCCAAACAATATATAACCCACGATATTGAATAGGATACTCACCAACAGAATCGGCCTTCGGCCAATTCTGTCCGACAGTGATCCAAAAATGGGTGCGAATAAAAATTGAATGATGGAAAATGAGCCAACCACAACACCAACAGCAACATCTGGATTGAATGGCAAGGCCGACCCCGAAGCCAAACTCTTCGCCAAATTAGGCAGAATGGGAATCACCACACCAAAGCCCAGAAGGTCAATAAAAATGGTTAAAAACAGTGTTAAAATACGTTTATCTTTCATATGTAAATTTCAATTTTGGCGCAATCCATGACTCTTTCAACGGGAGCATCATCCCACCCGATGTCAATTCCCCCAGTCGATCTGAGAGCATATTAAATACCTTCATTTCCCCATTCATTTCCCCACTATTCAACCCCGCTTGAATCTCTTGTTTATTAAAAATACAAAGTTCACCCTTATGCATCCCCCAAACCAAGGTCCGTTGGAAAAAATCCAAATCAAATTTTTCCTTTTGCGATTGTAGCAAATGAAAAACCTTGTCGATGCTGCAGCCACTAGGCGCCTCTTTAGACTCATCAACAGCAACAATCAAAATACAGCGGTGCAGTAAACAAAAATCAGCCGTCAACCCCTTCCCGTGTGCTTGCCAACCGGAAACAAAATCAACCATCTGACCTTGGATGGAAACCACTTCTGCATCTGTTAGCGTTCGTTGAGCGCCAAACAACCAAACCCGAGAAGATCCGGGAAGTTTAATATTTTCAATGGAATCTCGCTCGAGCGTCAAAATCAAGATTTTAGAGACCCATTCACGATTTCCGCGATATCCAATACCTGCACCTGATCCTCTTTTTCAAAATGCTTGGTACCATCGCGCATCATCGTATTGCAGAAAGGACAATTAACAGCAATGATTTCCGCACCGGTTTCCAGGGCTTCCTCTGTGCGGTTCACGTTCACCTCTTGATTCCCTTTTTCAGCTTCTTTAAACATTTGTGCTCCACCGGCTCCACAACAAAAACCATTGGTTTTGCATCGTTTCATCTCAACTAAATCAACATCCAAGCGATCCATCACCATCCGAGGTGCTTCATAAATCCCGTTGGCCCGACCCAAATAGCAGCTGTCGTGATAGGTGATTTTCTTACCCTGATAAGCCCCGCCTTCAATCGCAATTCTGCCATCAGTCAGCAATTCGTTGATCAGTTGCGTGTGATGTATCACTTCATAATTACCACCCAAATTAGGGTATTCATTTTTCAAGGTATTAAAACAGTGAGGACAAGCTGTTACGATACGTTTCACCCCGTATCCATTGAGAACTTCGATGTTTTGCATCGCTTGCATTTGAAACAAAAACTCATTCCCCGCCCGCTTTGCTGGATCGCCAGTACAACCTTCTTCCGCACCCAAAATGGCAAATTTCACTCCGGCCTGGGTCAAAATGTTTGCAAAGGCCCGACTCACACGCTGGGCTCTTTCATCGTAACTACCTGCGCATCCCACCCAAAATAAAATTTCGGGGGTTTCACCAGCGGAAACATATTCTTGGATCGTTTTTACCGACATCAACATAATGATGCAATTTCGGCCATTGAAAGGAAATGGTCAACGCAAGTATTCCACATCAGAAAAGAATGTATTGATTTGAAAAACGGAGTGTAAATAATTCCGGTTAGATGGAAAGATCAGGTTGAAACAACCCCGGATTTGATTGAAAAAGTGATAAAAATAATTCAGAGTAATCGAAAGAGCCGGTCAAAAAATTACAATGGTTCAAACATAAAAAATGAGGGCGGCCTGCGGCCGCCCTCATTTAGCTCGATCAATTATTTACATCAATAACCAGAACCACCACTTCCAACAATTTCCTGAACCGCACACGCCATCAACGGCACATGCAACTGAACACAATATTGCTGAAAAGGTCCGGCCTTCATAAATCCTCCGCCATCGGTCTCATTCATCGACGAAACCCAACAATCGCGGATTTTTTCTACCTCTTCCAAAACCGTTGAAACCATGTCAACGCCCTCCTTGGGATCCAATTCAGTGCTCGGAATTCCCTTCTGAATCATGTAGTTAAAGCCCTGTCCAGAATAGGCGTAGAGATATTTCACCGTTTCATTGTCCTTTGCTGAGGATAACGACAAAACATGAACCCTACAACCAAACATCTTGGCCAAAGCCGATACCCGGTAGAATTTCTGTCGAGATTCAGAATTCGAATCCAACAACATCAAAATATTCCTAGGCTCAACCCATCTGGTTTCCGAATTGAAATAAATCATCGGGTTGTTAAACTTCCTTACACAAGCCGCCATGCCACCGCCCATTAAGCCCGGAACTTTGGGCTGCGCAAATACCAATGTCATTTCTACGTTGATATCGTTCGCGATTTTGGCTGTGGTCGACCAAAACTCTCCTGAATTATCAGAAATTGTCAAATCTCGGTACGCACGCTTCTTGAGATCATCCACAAGGGCTTGCGTGATTCCGGCGTTGGCAGCAGTCTGCAACCAAATCAATTCGCCTTTGAACCTGCGCGCCACCGAGAGAATGGCATCGCTAATCGTTTGTTGATTTTGGGTACTGTCTGATGTAAATAAAATTTTTGTAGTAGTTTCTTCCATAGGCAGATATTAATTTTACACCGAATCTCTATCACAAAATCCACAAAATCAAGTGATTAAAAAATATTTACATCTTTTTCACACCTTTTTTATCAAAAAATAATGCCCTTTTCATCGAAACTCATTTTTTACATTATTCTGACACTCCTACTTGGCCATCCTTTCGCCCTAATTGCCAATAATAATCCTATAAAACCCGTTAAACCCGCACATTACCGCGGACTATGCGTTCTGAACGACTCCGTTGCGTGGTTTTCAGGAAGCAAAGGCACCGTTATCCGCACCACCGATGGAGGCAAACATTTCGATACGATTTCTCCGCGATCAACCAACACCCAATTTGCCTATTTCCTCTCCTATGGCAAACAAACCGTAAAAAGCTATACCCAAAATTACGACGCTTCCTTTTCCTTATTGCGCAAGGACTATCGCGACATTTGGGCTAAAAACGAGAACGAAGCCGTGATCATGAGCGCCGGCGATTCTGCCGTAATCCTCAAAACAATCGATGGTGGAAAAAACTGGACGATTGTATTTTTCGACTTCAGGAAAGACATCTTTTTTGATGCGATGGAAATTGATTCCAAGACTGGGATCGGCATGGTACTCGGCGACCCAATCATCCCCGAACCCATTATCGTTGAGGTTGGCGGCGGCGCAGGCACCCCATCTGCCAATTTGTCGATGTCAAGCGGACGAAGCAAATTGTTTCGCAACAACAACTCCAAACTAAAACCAAATTCTCAAGAAGCAAACTCCCAAAATTCTCTGAATCAGCAAAAACACTTCGCAGCCATTTACACAAGCGATTTTGGAAGTAGTTGGAATCAGCTACCCGTTGGCGACTGGAATCTACCACTAGATAGTTTGGAATCGTTCTTTGCCGCCAGCGGCACTTCACTTGTAATCATTGAGAGCAAGGTTGAAGCCGCCGAATCCGGTTCTACTAATTTGGCAAGAAAACACCCATTTACAACATCATCGGAAGCTCGAATCAAGAATCTTACCGTTGGATTTGCTGGTGGCGGAATAAACCCGAGTTATCATATTGTAAAATTCAAACAGCAGAAACGCCGTACCATTAAGCAAAATAAACGTTTCAATTTGTCGACCTCCCAACCCCGTGTTGTAGCCAATGAAATCATTCCGTTGCCAATTTCGGGCGGACCCGGTTCCGGAGTTTATGGAATGTGCTTGTCCGGTGCTGGTCACATGGTGGCCGTAGGTGGCAATTACACCCTTCCCGACAGTTTCGCAAAAGCCTCAGCCTATACAACTAGCAACAATTTTGGTCTCAAATGGACGGGCGGAAATGAACAAATAGGAAATGGATTAACAGGAAACACTGGCGGATATCGAAGTGGCGTTTGCATAAGTGAACCAATCTCCAGCGAGCTATTAGAGTCGTATCCAACGCCGGCGAGAGTTCAAATGGGCACTAATAAACCAAACGACACCACTGAGATTTTTCACATAATAAGCGGGAACAGAATAGCCTTTTGCACAGGAACCAATGGAAGCGACATCTCTTCAAACAACGGGGTGAGTTGGTATTCTATCCCGAAACAAATGCTTAATAGTGGAATCTATTTTGAAGGGTCATTTAACGCCTGCGCATTTAGTTGCAACCACCTCTGGGTGGTAGGAAATTCAGGCAAATTCCAACGAATTCCAATTACGGATTTATTGTCGATTGGTATAAAACACCCAAAGTAGTTATTTCACTTTGTAAACCGCAAATAACGAATTCTCAAAAGCAATTGGAAAAGGAGGTTTAATTCCCCCACGCGACTTTTGAACTATCCAATAGTTGATATGCTTCTCATTCAACCGAATTTTTGCCTCATTCAAATTGTATTCAGTCGAACTCATTTCATCCGACCAAATAACAGGATAATCTTGAGCCACCTTAAAAACCTCAGCACCGGTGACGTATCGCATCAA
>CANIZU010000114.1 GCA_947472115.1 Flavobacteriales bacterium
ATGGCCGGAGAAGAAAAAAGCGAAGGTTTCATGGGATTGTTTATCCTAGCCTTTTTGAGCGGACTTACCGCATTGCTCACCCCTTGTGTATTCCCAATGATTCCGATGACGGTTTCATTTTTTATCAAAAATAACAATAGAAAAATCGCATTGCGCGATGCCGCCATCTTCTCAATCAGCTTGATCGGCTTTTATACAATCATCGGCACAATCGTTGCCATGACCTTTGGTTCTAACGCTGTCAATTTTGTCAGCACCCACTGGATCCCCAACATTTTCTTTACGTTGATATTTATCGTTTTTGCCGCAAGCTTTTTTGGCGCTTTCGAAATCACATTGCCTTCTTGGATTGTCAACAAGGTGGATCAACAAGCCGACAAAGGAGGAATCACTGGAGCTATATTCATGGCGGTAACCATTGCATTGGTATCGTTTTCGTGCACAGGGCCCATCGTAGGAACTGTTCTAGTTGAAGCGGTTCACGGAGATAAGCTCAGGCCTATCATCGGGATGTTTGGCTTCTCATTGGCCTTCGCATTACCCTTCGGATTACTTGCCCTTTTCCCATCATGGTTAAACAATCTGCCAAAAAGCGGCGGATGGTTGAATAGCGTAAAAGTTGTTTTGGGATTTGTAGAACTCGCATTTGCATTGAAATTCTTAAGCATCCCAGACCAAACTTACCACTGGGGAATCCTCGACCGAGAAATTTACCTTAGCATTTGGATCGTTATTTTCACCCTCATGGGATTGTATTTAATGGGTAAAATCAAATTCTCGCACGATAGCGATGTCAACTATTTAAGTGTCCCCCGATTGGGATTGGTGATTACTACCTTCACTTTTGTGGCCTATATGATTCCAGGATTGTGGGGTGCCCCGCTCAAAGGATTGGCTGGCTATTTACCGCCGCTGAGCACGCAAGACTTCAATAGCAATATCAAAGGAGGAGCCCATGGAGAAGGCAATTTAACCAGTACCCCGTCCTATGCCAACGAACTGCATATCCCTCATGGATTGGTCGGTTACTACGATTACGACGAGGCCTTGGCCGCTGCAAAAGAATTGAAAAAACCTTTATTCATCGATTTCACCGGACATGGCTGTGTGAACTGCAGAAAAATGGAGGAAAAAGTTTGGTCGGACGAAGCCGTTTTGGCAATCCTTAAAAAAGACTACGTTATCGTTTCCCTTTATGTGGACGATAAAAAAATAAAATTGCCAAGCAGCCAAAGCTTTACCACCCCCGATGGCAAAAATATTACCCGCCTCGGTGATAAAAATGCATACATAGAAGAACTCTATTTTGGCAAAACCACGCAGCCCTTGTATTGCTTGTTGGATCAAAACGAAAACTTACTTCAACCTGCATTGGGTGCAGATCATTTCCAGTTCAATGTCGACCCCTTTGTTGAGTTCCTAAAAAATGGAACTTCAGAATTTAACAAGCGTAAATAATTTAGAAGTCATGAATCGTATCGAATCCCATTTTGAGCAAGCATTGGAAACCTTAAAAACCTTCGCGGCGGACAAGGATCAAATGCAAAACATACAAAAAGCGGCCAATACCATGATCACCCAACTGCAAGCGGGAGGCAAGATCCTTTCCTGCGGTAACGGCGGAAGTCATTGCGATGCGATGCACTTTGCAGAAGAACTCACGGGAAGATATCGTGCGAACCGACCTGGAATTGCGGCCATAGCCATCAGCGATGTCAGCCATATCAGCTGCGTTGGAAACGATTACGGATTCGACCAAATCTTTTCGCGTTACCTAGAAGCCGTAGGCTCTAAAGGCGATGTTTTATTGGGAATCAGCAGCAGCGGGAATAGCACCAACGTGATCAATGCAATGCAGGCAGCCAAAGCCAAAGGCATGATTGTAGTTGGTTTAACGGGAAAAGATGGTGGTAAAATGGGTCCTTTGTGCGACATTGAAATTCGTGCCCCCCATTCTCAATTCGCTGATCGCGCCCAGGAGATTCATATCAAAGTGATCCACGCACTCATTGATAGTATTGAAGTGGGTTTAGGTTACAGCAAATAGTTGTATTATTGCCACAATGCATTTTATTGGTTTTATCGGAATTCTTGTCATACTGGCGCTAGCCTTCCTCCTTTCAAACAATAGAAAGGCAATCAACTATCGCACCGTGGGTGTGGGCTTGCTGATTCAGGTAATCCTTGCCGTCTTCATTCTTAAAACTCCATTGGGAAAAACCGTATTTGGCTTCCTAGGTAAAATCGTACAAAAGCTGCTGCAATTTTCCGACAAAGGTGCTGAGTTCATTTTTGGACCGTTGGCACGAGACTCTCAGATGCAGGAGGTGTTCGGACAGAATTTCATCTTCTTTTTCCGTGTGATGCCAACCATCATTTTCATTGCAGTATTGGTAAAAATATTCTATCACTTGGGGATTTTGCAATGGATTATCAAACAGATTGCCAAAGGAATGCATTACACGATGCGTGTAAGTGGTAGTGAAGCATTGAGCAATATCTCGTCGGCATTTGTGGGTCAGGTTGAGGCACAATTGATGATCGGACCCTATGTCAAGGGGATGACAAATAGCGAACTCCTCGCATCCATGACAGGCTCTATGGCATGTATTGCTGGCGGTGTGATGGCAACATATATCCAGATGGGAATTGATGCATCGAGTTTGCTCGCAGCGAGCATTATGGCAGCACCGGGAGCGTTGGTGATATCTAAAATCGTTTGGCCAGAAACCGAAGTCAGCGAAACCGCTGGAACCGTAAAACTTGAGGTAAAAAAGGAAAACGCGAATCTATTGGATGCCATTTCTCAAGGTGCATCAGAAGGCTTAGGCGTAGCTTTGAACGTTGTAGCTATGTTACTTGGATTCTTGGCGTTGATTTACTTGTGTGATTATTTACTTGCAAGCATTGGCAACCTTTGGGGCGCACACCTTACCTTAGAAAGCATGTTGGGTTATGTATTTTCGGGCTTCGCATACGTGATGGGCGTTCCAAGTCAAGATATTCATACTGTTGGCGGATTAATGGGCACAAAACTCGTGGTAAACGAATTCGTTGGGTATTTGCATTTAAAGGAAGTGGCGAGCACATTACAGCCCATAAGCATAGTAATTGCAACATTCGCCTTGTGCGGATTCGCTAACTTCAGTTCGATTGCAATCCAAGTGGGAGGCATCGGGAAAATAGCTCCATCACGCAGAACCGACCTCGCAAAATTGGGATTCAAAGCACTGATATGCGGAACCTTAGCGAATTATTTGAGCGCGACCATTGCTGGGATTTTACTTTGGTTCTAGAAGACCCCGAAAATCACAAGGGTATTACGGCGGTTTTTACCAGAATAAATTTCAATGCGGAGGAATTGTTACCGCATTTACGATGCACAAGGTGTCTAATGAATTCGAAAAGTCTCGAAGAATTTAATAAATTCAGATAATTGCCTATGAATCACTTTGATTCACATCAAATTGCAAGTATGGATCTTCAGGGGCTCGCAAACGTGTGGTTCGGCGTTCTTTCCAGCGTAATCCAATAGTCAGTGCAATCACGATTCCCGCAATGGATCCAGCAATGTGACCTTCCCATGAAACCTTGGGATCAATTGGAAGCAGACCCCAAATAAATCCGCCCATCCAAACAAAGACCATAAACATTATTGAAAGCGATGCTTTGTCGCGATGGATAACCCCAGTGGTAATCAAAAAGAAGCCAAATGAATACACCCACAATGAAGCGCCTATATGGGAGGAATTGGAAGCACCAATACTCCACAATAAAATCGTAGAAACTAGGTGCTGAAGAATCCAAAACTTGAGCCAATGACGGGGAAATTGGAGTAAAAACAGGGCCGACAAAATAAAAAGCGAAGTAATGTTACCCAAGAAATGATCAAAATTTCCGTGTAGAAAGGCTCCGAAAAATTGAGCCCAAATTGCATGGGTATCATGGGGCCGAATACTACAATCAGAAATATTAGGACCAACAGGGGTCAACATCGACCAATGGAGCACGTCAAACCACTGAAACAGGGAAACAACCAATATCATCAAACAAATCGACAATACAGACCCACGTCGAGATTGGATTACTTGTCGACTAGTACCCATCTCAAAAATCGATATACGCGTTCAACCACTTTGCATCAAAAGAGGCCTGGTATTGCTTGTAAAATTCAATGGCGGGTTGATTCCAATCTAGCACTTGCCAAATCATCCGGGGATATCCTTGGGTCTTGGCATAGTCTAGACACTTTTCAAACAACAATTTGCCGATGCCTTTACTGCGATGACTTTCCGTAACTACCAAATCCTCTAGATACAGTATCGGACCTTTCCAAGTAGAATAACGAATGTAACACAGAGCCATACCAACAATGTGTCCATCTAATTCAGCTACCCAAGAAACAAATAAGGGATTTTCACCAAAGCCATGCGAGAGCAATGTTTGTTCGGTAGCAACAACTTCATTGGGGGCCTTTTCGTATAAAGCCAACTCATGTATTAACCGCATCATTGCGGAGACATCAAGGGGGGAAGAATTTCTAATTTGGATCGACACAAATTAGCGGATAGCCAATTTCAATGTTTTGGTGGCATCGCCACTCTTAATTTGAAGGAAATAGATTCCTTTATCTAACATCGCATCACTTAAATCAACGCGAATCTGAGATGTCGCGTAATCAGATTTTCTAATTGGGTAAGAAAAAACAACTTTCCCTAAAATGTCGTTGATAACTATTACCGCTTCAGGGTACTGAGCTTCGGTAAAATTTAAATTTACGTAGAAAAAAGTTCCAGAAACCGGATTGGGATTAATGCTAAATGTAGGACCCAAATCTACTACGCCTGCCGGTGGCAAATCCGCATGAGCACTGAGTTTAGCACTGCCAAAAGACATTGCAAAAATCATGATCATTATGGGCCAAAAGCGTTTCACTGCAACAAAGTTAAAAAAAAAGGCGTTTGTTTCCAAACGCCTTTTGAATTTTCTTGTTAAAAAACTGATTAGTGAGCAGCAGGAGCTTCAGCAGCAGGAGTTGGCTGAGTGTCCTTTGGCAAAGTATCCTTTGGCAAAGTATCTTCTGCAGTTACTTCTGCGTTAGAATCATTAGCAACTGAATCAGTACCAGTAGTTTCAGCTGAGTTAGAGCAAGCAGCGAACGCGAACATAGCGCAAGCAGCAACGGCGAAAGTTAATTTTTTCATTTTGTTTGTTTCCTATTAAGTGTGATGCAAAAATATAGGTGAAATCACAAAAACCAAAAAAAAATGTAAAATAATGTGATTTTTTACCTCAAAATAACTAAGTAATTGAATATCAATTATTTAGTTATTTACAAATCTAACATTTTTATAAAAATGTGAGAAAAAAGACGCAAAAAAATCGCCTTTTTCATGTTTTTTGTCGTTTCAATGTCAGCATAATTTTAAAAAAAAGCCACCAAAATCCCGCAATCGCTTTTTTTCATAGCGCCGCTAGAACAAAAATAAAAAACCTAACATTCACCTAACCTTCAATAACGAACTCAAAAACAAATAGTTACAGAGCCCAATAAAACCGAGGTGTTTTGTTGAAATTACCGAATTTGAATCAATGTTAGGTGAATATTAGGTTATTTTAATGACCGCCTATTGATGTCAACGACCAACCGTTATACATTACCACTTTCGCCGCAATATTTACCCCATTCTATTTGCAGTTGCGGACATCCACAACTAAATTGCAAGGCCATGAACAACGTTGAAAATCGATTCATCACCTTGGTTGCCATCATCTATTTTGTTGGGATTTTGGGCTTCATGATTCCCTCGCTTACACCTACTTTTATTTGGCTTACCCCTTACAATCTCATTGCAGCATTTGTATTCTCTTGGATTTTTCACAAAAAATGGGAAGCCAAACACGTAGCCATCATCATCACCGTTGGCATCTTGGGATTCCTCCTAGAATACGCGGGCGTAAAAACAGGAAGTATTTTCGGTAGCTACCATTACGGACATACACTAGGCAGAGGCTGGCAAGGTGTCCCCTACCTAATCGGCCTCAATTGGGCAGCGCTCATATTCTTCACATCCAGTCTTCTAGCCGGGCGCGTCAACAACCCCTATGCGGCATCATTGCTTGGCGCAGCGATGATGACACTGTACGACTTCTTTTTGGAGCCTGTGGCCATGCGATACGATTTCTGGCATTGGGACCATAACAAAATACCAACACAAAACTATATCGCTTGGTTTATAGCATCTCTTCTAATGCATCTGTTGTTGCACCTCAGCACAAAGCCACAACG
>CANIZU010000115.1 GCA_947472115.1 Flavobacteriales bacterium
AAAAATGGAGCCCCTCGTTTTGTCCAAAATCCCACCGCGTCCCATTCAGAACAAACAAAATCTAAGAGCTTTTTGCCCCCCCTTTCCCATAAGCTCACGCGACCAAATGGAGGTTGCCGAAAAACAATCGCATCCTTTTCAAACAGATCATCGGTTAATTTCAAAGTACAATCCACTTCCATTAATTCAGTCACTCCGCTATAATATGCACCATCAATCAACCATCGATCCGCAGTAAATTTTTCTTCAAAACGCAATTCATAATTCTCCAAGGTACCTTCAATCGCGAAGCCGGGATGACCGCCCACAGAATACAACATCGGATCCTCCCCCAAATTACTGATTTCATAATCCACCCACAGCAAACCGCCTTGCGCAGAATAAATCACATCGTACTGAAAACAAAATGGATATGACAAAAATGTATTCTCATTCCAACCCAAACGCATCCTTAATGATTCCCTATCATTCGAAACCACAGCAAAAACGCAATCCCGCGCAAAACCATGCTGTTTCATGGAGAAATCCTTATCTAAAAATCGAAATTGATCCCCGTTTAATCGACCTACAATCGGAAATAAATTGGGAGCCACCCGATTCCAAAATTGTTCGTCCTTGCTCCAAAGCAAATTATCTCCCCCACCCACACAAACCGAACGCAACTCTGCGCCAAAAGCACTTACCTCAATTCGCACATTTCCGCACGCCCAATGAATTATTTCGTGGTTCATCAAGCAAAGATAATTACAACAAACACTCAAGTAACTACACCAAAGAAATCAGCCCCTTATTAAAAACTTACAAAGAAAATCACCACATTATAGGCGTTTCTAAGAATCCAGAATTAAGTTAGCGTTGTGAAGGAACTAACAGGGAAATATTGCGCTTTATTGCTCGATGATGAGAAGTCCGGGCGTGACATGGTTTCCTACTATATCCATGAATATGCAAACGATATTTTTGGAAAAGTCATTACCGCTGCCTCTTTAAAGGAAGCCAGAAATTTGATTCAGGTGAACGATGTTCATGTCGTGTTTTTAGACATTGAACTGAAAGGCGAAAATGGATTACAACTCCGCGATTTTATCACAGAAAACACTTTAACCGTGGTGGTATCGGCTTACCCACAGTATGCCATGCAAGCCATCAAAATTGAAGTGGTAGATTATCTTCTAAAACCGATTTCAGAACATGATTTTAAAGCGATCTTAGCCAAACTTGAACGTAGATTATCGCCCGCTTCTGAAACCGCAAAACCTACGCTTATTGTCCGCGAAAGTGGCGCAAGCATCGTTGTGCCATTTCAAGATATCTTATACATCGAGGCAGCTGGCGCTTACTCCAAAATTGTTACTCCAAACAAAGAGCATCTGGTTTCCAAAACATTAAAGGTTTTATCCCCATCTTTGCCCAACTATTTTGTTCGCGTGCACCGATCCTATTTGGTACCCCAAGAGCAAATCACGAGTTATAAGAGTAACTATTTATGTTTGAAAAGTGGACAGCAAATCGCATTGTCAAAGACTGGAAGAAAACTCTTGCAGTCCTACTATGGCAATTCATAATCTTGTTGACATCGGCCCAAAGCAATCAGCAATTGGCCGAAATCTCAATGGGCGATGGCTTACCAACCTCTAGTACCCGAAAACTCATAGAACTTGGAAGCGGATCCGTTGCCGTTGCCACAGATGCCGGATTGTTTTTCCTTCCCAACAATCAATCCAACCTCAAGAAAATATCGAAATGCATTGGGATTCAGCAATGTTGGGACTTACACGAAGAAGAAGGACTATTATATGTTGCCACTTACAACGATGGATTGTATGTATTTGAGATAGCAACGGGCAACCTTATCAACCATTATGGCAAATCTGAATTACCAAGAATACGACGCTTTAGAAAAATCAACCAATCCCTTTATGCTATTGCAAGAACGGGGGTTTGGAGAATAACACAATCTGGCATTTTCAATGTATTCGATACCAAAACATATATGCTGCCCGGCAATATGCCCATGGATATCTTTTACTTCAATCAAAAATTCCATGTTTTGTCGTATCCAGAGCGCATTATTTACGAGCAACAGCCGGATTATACATGGGCCGATTTATCAAAATTCTTACAACGGATAGGCAGAAAAATCAACACCCACGATTTCGCCAATTTGGTTGCGTTTGTGCACGAAAACAAAGTGTTTTTAGGGAGTGAAAGTTATTATATGGTGATGGATAGCACCTATCATTTCCAAAAATATGAAATGCCTCCCAAACACAATGAATCTTGGGCTTTTTGGGATTTTAGGACACACAATGGAATTGTCTATGGTGCCGTAACCAACACAAACGATTTTGACGATGGCCACCTTCACATTCACGACCCAAATGTTCACACCTACTCGCCGCCCCACCAAAATCCCATATGGTCCATAACACCAAGTCGTTTTAAAGATGCCATTTGGCTATGTACCGAAAACCGAGGTGTCTTATTATTGCATCAACCCAAGGATTTTATTCCCGCAGAATTGCGATTTGAAAAGAAATTTGCAACAGAAAACTTCGTGGTTGGAATTAACGACAACGATGTTGAAATTCAACGTAAATCGAGTTCACATAAATGGAGCTCACATGAAGTAAACGATAGAATTCGAAACGTGCTTGAAATCGCACACAAAATGTACTTATTCGGTAGTGATTACTTGTGGATTTATGATCCCGCCAATAACAAGATAATTCAAAGTATTCGGACGCATGAATATCAATGGATGACATCCATCGGGCAGACCATTTATTTTTTCCAACCCTACGATAAAATTTGCATTTTTAGCCCATTAATAGATAAATCGATCCGAAAAACAGATATCGATGCAATTTCAGATGTCCTCATTTCACAGAACAACCGCATTATATTCCATAAAATTGGCAAAGGTTTTGGCTTGATTGATTCATTAGAAAAATATCACGAATTAACTAGCAATAGACCTTTTAATCAATACACTTTACAATTTCAAGTTTCCGGAAATCAACTGCTGGTCCAAAACGGCAACGCCATCGAATTATATCAAATCGATTTCAAAAAATACTCAATAAAACACTTGGGAAGCATTAATCTAACGTTCCCATTTTTAGACATTAAAATATTAAAAATTACCGGATCCGATATTGGGTTCCACCTTTTCACAGGCGATTATATTTTTACTGTCAGATTTTTTCACAATGGCAAGCAAATCGACTTATTACAACAGCAATATTTGGGTCAATGGAATACCAATTTGTGGCTTTATTCAAATGGGAGCCAGTTCGACATAGATAGGGGGGATGCAATACAAGTTGTGCATCAATCAAAAAAATCCCAATCCAATTTCCGGCCATATTATGGCAACGACGATAACACATTATTCCCGTTGGAGGGGATCCTCAACATATATCAGAACAAGAACTTCCAAATCATCTCCGTTGGGAGCAATTACTTTGATATCCATAGATCCTTATATGAAGTATCCATTAGAAACATCAATGATTCAGCAGCTAATAATTTATTTTTTACGGGAAATAGGTACCGATGGATAAACGCCCTACCCGTAGGTCGTTATAAACTCACTGTAAACTCCCAATCCACAACGTCGTCAAACTTTGTTTGGTCCAATTTGACATTCTATAAGGATCTTCCTTTTTGGTTTATCGTATTGTTATTCCTTTTACTTTTGTTCATTTACTTTAATACGCAAACCAAAACGAAAGGCATCCTCAACAGGAGAATTGTAATGCTTCAGCTCAAAACGCTCCAAAACAATTTCAATCCGCATTTCATTTACAATTGTATGAGTTTGATCCAGTCACTCATCATTGGGAATCAACAGAAAAAAGCAGTGGAAGTCACTGCGAAATTGGCAAAATTAAATCGCACATTTCTTGAAAATTCCGACAATGAACTAATTTCACTAAACGATGAGATCAACTTTCTGAAGGATTATGTTGAAATGGAACGACTGCGTTTTGAGAGTGATACCGAGTTTCAATTTCAAATCCACACACCAAAGAATTTCAATTTGAGATCATGGCAGATTCCACCCATGATTTTGCAACCCTTAATTGAAAATTCAATTAAACATGGAGTAATGGCGAGTGGGAATTGCACTTCCATAGATCTTTTCCTCCACACCAATGGTAACCAAATCCTAGAAATTAGAATCGAAAATAATTACCCCAAACAGAGAAAAAAAGGCACAAAAGGCGTCGGCATCGGCCTAAAATTAGTCGCAGACCGCTTATCTCTTTTGTCCGAACTACATCCCGCATTATTCCAAACCTCTTTCACTTCAGGCGTTGAAAAAAATGATAAATTCGTTGCTAGAATTGTCATTGAACACCTTATTGAACGAGAGGAGTCTTTCAAATTTATGCGTCAATTCAAAAGCGGAAGCAAGAAAAGAACAGGGGGGGGGGTAAAGTACAACATACCAATGAGTTAGGTGCTACATAAGGCCCTAAATCAACAAAAATCACACGCCTTAGATAATTTTGATTGATGACTATTATCAATGAATGCATAATGGCTTACAACTCCATTGGCCATTTTTTGCGGTAACTCTCACATTGTAAATCCCTTTCGGCAAGCCTTCTAAAGAAATTTTCAATGATGCAGCGCCTGAAATACTCTGATTAAACACAATGCTCCCTACCGCGTTGTAAACAGTGATAGTAGAAAAAGGACTTAACCCAGTAATCGACACCAAACCATCGCAACTCGGATTGGGAATGATGCCAAAATTTTGAACCGTATTTTGATTCATCACCCCACTGGTTTTGTTTAATAGGTATTTGATGCCCGTACCCATAAAATCTCGTCGGTTCTTGTAAGAATCGATTAGGGCGATATCAAAAAAACTACTCATTACACTGATTTTACTTGTGCTTGATAAGTTATGAAACATCGGCACAGCACCTTCCAGCGCATACCCTTTGGGACCCATTTTATACATTTCAAAAGTTCCCGCTCTCGGCGTACAACCGTCAACATACCACAGTTCGCTAAATGTCCATTTGATCGATGAGGGAAAGGACGCACTGGCCGCCGACCAATTCAATCGATCCAATTGTGGCACGCCCTTGCCCGCGTCGTTCATATAGCTTTGGACATCATACGACGATAGTCCTAAATAATCATAGGCAAACTCTCCACTTTTAAAGGTTGATGGCGCAACGTATTGATCGTAAAGAATATCCTGACCAATCACCCATAAAGGTTTACCGGATTGGATATACGAAACCAATGCGGGATTTCCCGCGGTGGATTCATTCCATATTCTCAATCCAACCCCGTCGGTTGAACAATACCAAATCACGATATCATACTTGGACATTTGTAAATTAGTGGGCGCAATCCCTGAAGAATCTTTGATATTCCAACGATCAAACGCGGTGATTCCCAAGGCGTTTTTTGCACATGAATTCAATGCACTAATCATCGTATCTGAATTGGCCGAATTCAGACCATTGTCATCTACAAAAAGGGCTTTTTGAGCCGAAACATCAAGACCAAAAAGCGACAATAAAAGAAGCGCAAATATCGATTTCATAATTACAATAATAATGAATTTACCAAAATGTTTGAACCATGTTTGAACCGGCCAAAAACAGCAAGGCCCCAGATTTCTCTGAGGCCTTGATTTCATTGGGTGGAGAATGCCGGAGTCGAACCGGCGACCTCTTGCATGCCATGCAAGCGCTCTAGCCAGCTGAGCTAATCCCCCAAAGCGACTGCAAAGATAAGCAGAAATAATTACTTTTTTGACCTCGGATTAACCAAACTATCCTTCGGATAGAGGTGAGTTAAACTGTCCATCACACCCTTTGCCCACAGCACCAAACTCTCACGATCTTCTTTTTCAAAGCGCGCGCCTTCGTGCATCCAAGTATAACTATTCATTGGCATTTCTTCCTCTTCAACCATTTCTACCGTCTCTTCCATTTTGTGAAACTGACGCCAAGGACGATAGCCCAAAAACTCGTTAAAATTCAGATGCTTTTTTCCATCATCTACGTGATCTTCTAACCACATGCCCACCGGTTGGTATTTCGCGTACCAGGGATAAACCGTGGTATTGCTATGGCAATCGTAGCAAGCCGTCTGCAATAATGTTTTAACGCGGTGCGATGTAGGAAAACCTTTCATTACATCCAAAGAATCGATTCCGCTGTTGTTTGGCGTAACCTCAACCCGCTGAATAGCCAACAAAGTAACCAAAATCGCAATCAAACTACCCCAGATGATTTTCTTTTTCATGAT
>CANIZU010000116.1 GCA_947472115.1 Flavobacteriales bacterium
ATCAAAAAGGTCGTCCCGAATTTGGAAGGCAAGGCCAATTTGTTCACCAAACTGTCTCATCTTCTTTTGAATTTCATTGTCGGGCGTGGTTGATGCGGCACCAATTTCACAGCAGGCTGCGATGAGCGACGCTGTTTTTTGTTTGATAATTTGAAAGTAAACTTCCTCGGTTGCATTCATGAAGCGCGCGCGTTCCAACTGCAATAATTCCCCTTCACTCATGTCTTTCACGGCGTTAGAGAGTACTTCAAGCATGTCGAAATCGCGGTGTTCAACGGCCAGAAGTAATCCTCGGGAGAGGAGGTAATCGCCTACTAACACAGCGACTTTGTTTTTCCAAAGGGCGTTAATGCTAAAGAATCCACGTCGCAAATAACTCTCATCTACTACATCGTCGTGAACCAGGGTGGCTGTGTGAAGGAGTTCTACCAAAGAGGCCCCGCGGTAGGTGCGGATATTGATATCGCCGAACAATTTGGCGGTATACATCACGAACAGAGGACGTATTTGCTTTCCTTTTCGCTTAAGGATATAGTTGAGAACGATGTCTAATAAGGGCACGCGTGTTTTCATGCTCTGTTTGAACATGATTTCGAATGCGTTTAGCTCCTTTTCGATGGGTTTTTTAATCGCCTCTAACGATACACTCATGACGGTGTTGCAAAGGTAATATTTTCTTTGGGTGTATTGAATATTTGGCAGTAATTTGCTGTTATGATCTGGAAATGGGTTTTGGGATGTTTTTTCATTGGACTGGCCTCATGTGGGGTAATGAAACATAAAAAAGCAAATACTGAGATGACGGTAAACAAAGGAATACAGGTGGAAATCGTGGACAATGTGTCGAATGAGTTATGGAAGTTACATCCCACTTTGCATTTTATGAGGGGTGAGTTGATGGCCATGGCCAAAGCTACGGGTGATTATTCAGCAAGTTCAGGCTCGATGTTGGATGATTCAGCGATGCAGGCCGATGCTCAACTGTTTTGGGACGATTTTGAAACAGAGTATATGATGTATTCGCCGAGTGAGGCTTTATTAAAACAATTGGATAGTGTACTGCGGTCGAAGGTATTGAATGCGGGCAGTGGTCTAATTACTTTGCCAACTTTTCGAATGCTGATGATTGGAGGAAATTGGTGTTCGGATACTAGGATGGGATTGCCTCGTTTGTGTAAGGTATTGGATCAGTTGATGTTGACATCAGAAGGCAATGTGGTAATTTCAAAAACCGAATTGGAAGTGAGTAGTGTCCGTTTGATTTTGGATTATTTGCGCGTAGATCGCGATAAGAAATTTATAGAGTCTGACAAGGCCCATAAGTATGTTTTACATGGGGGTTTATCTAATGTTATGGATGGCAGTACCGGGGGAATCAATTTGAAACAGGAGAAAGCGGGTCGGGTTCCCGAGGTCGTATTTTCTCAGAAATTCGTATCGAGGAATAGCGCGGAGGTGCTAGTTGACCAGGTAGACGATAGCTGGGTTTTTATGGGTAGCATTTTAGAAACGCCAATAAAAAGTTGGGAAGCTGATTTCTTAAAATTATTTGTTGAAACGGTGGATGCCTCGTTCTACCAAGACCTACAGTTCAAAAAGTAAAATCTCTTATTGAAATAGTAGGGGAACACTTTTTCGCTCTATTACTGTGGCTTGCCACAATTCAGAAAAGAATGCAATGCTGTTTGCGTATCGTTTTTTGAATTGCGTTGCTTTGACGTACAGAGCGACGATCAGCGATATTCCGCAGATCAAAAACACATAAGCCAAAGAGGGTTTTAGTGCTGTGAGAATTCCATGAATGATATCCGGCATTTCAGATTGGGCTGGGATATGAACTTGATTGGCAATGGCGACAAAAAATCCGACAAAACAAGCCAGTGTAGCGATGGCATAGAGTAAAAAGATTCTTTGATGTTGCCAAGCGCCCAATTGAATTCGCATATACATTTCATTTTCGGAACCTCTAAAGTCGCCAGTTGTGAAATTTACCAAACGGTCTCCTTTTTCGATGGTCTCCAGGGTAAAATCTTGGTTGGATAGTTCACCAAAGAAAGCCCTCGGGTTTGCGTCTGGCTTTCGATAACCATGGTCAGATAAAAACGTATGTTTTAACAGCTCGTCGTGCAGTGTTTGCCTTGTTAGACTGCTTTGCAGGTAAACAATTTTAATCGGATAAATAAACATTTGTTGGTGGCGCGGATTTTTAAGTAGTTCTGATACCAAACCCATTACAAAGTAAGTGAATTTCCCTGGGACTTGGGGAATTGTGAGGTATGGGCGTGTTTTTTTTGTTTTTTTGTAAAATGTCTACTTTTTATGTCATACATAACTAATTGATAGATAGTGTGATACACGCGAAGCCCCGTCGTTGTTGGGTTCACATGTTTTCAACATGCTAAAGCCAAATTTATCAAGGGTTTGAGCGTTTTGTGTGGAAAACATGATTGTGTGGGAGGCATTTACTAGAATAGATTTGCTATTCACAAAAAACTTTTAAATCAATAAAATCAGCACAACCCAATTGTAATAACCATGAGCCAACAAACTGTTAACACCAAGGGGCTAAATTTTGCCCGCATGAACACCGCCGATGGTGTATCTCCTTTCGATTTATTCAAGTACGATTATCGCACATCAGTCATTAAGAAGCCAGACGGTAGTGTGGTGTTTGAAATGAAGAATGTTGAGGTACCAGAAGGATGGAGTCAGGTAGCTACAGATATTTTGGCGCAAAAGTATTTCCGTAAGGCAGGTGTGCCTCAGGCGGATGGCAGTTTGGGTAGTGAAAGATCGGTAAAGGAGGTTGCTCATCGTCTTGCTGCATGTTGGAGACATTGGGGTGAAAAGTATGGTTATTTTGAAAATACATCTGATGCTCAGGTGTTTTATGATGAATTGATTTATTCTTTGTTGAATCAGGAATCGGCTCCCAATTCACCACAGTGGTTCAATACTGGCTTACATAACAGTTATGCAATTACGGGCAAACCACAGGGTCACTATTTTGTAGATCCTGATACAGAGAAGTTGATGAAGAGTACCTCAGCTTACGAGCGTCCTCAACCGCATGCTTGTTTCATTTTGTCGGTTGACGATGATTTGGTAAACGAGGGTGGTATCATGGATTTGTGGGTTCGTGAAGCGCGTATTTTCAAATATGGTTCTGGTGTAGGAACCAACTTTAGCAAGGTTCGCGGATCTGGTGAGAAGTTGAGTGGTGGCGGAACAAGTTCTGGTTTGATGAGTTTCTTGAAGATTGGCGACCGTTCTGCGGGTGCTATCAAGAGTGGCGGAACTACACGTCGTGCCGCTAAGATGGTCTGCTTGGATTTGGATCACCCAGATGCCATGGAGTTCATCAAATGGAAGAGTACAGAAGAGCGCAAGGTGGCTGCATTGATTGCTGCTGGATATTCTAACGATTACGAAGGCGAGGCCTACAATACGGTGAGCGGACAGAACAGTAACAACTCTGTACGTATCCCACATAGTTTCTTCCACAAGTTGGAAAAAGGCGAAAGCTGGGATTTCATTGCACGTTCTAACGGCGAAGTGATGAACAGCATGCCTGCCAAAGAAGTTTGGGATGCAATTGGTGATGCTGCATGGGCTTGTGCGGATCCAGGGGTTCAGTACGACGATACAATCAATGAGTGGCACACTTGTCCAGAGGGCGGAAGAATCAACGCTTCTAATCCATGTTCTGAGTATATGTTCTTGGACAACACGGCTTGTAACTTGGCTTCATTGAACTTGAGAAAATTCTTCCATGAGGACAGTAAGACGTTTGACATGGAGAAGTTTGAGTACAGTGCACGTTTGTGGACTACAGTATTGGAAATTTCTGTTTTGATGGCTCAGTTCCCATCGAAGGAAGTGGCTCAGTTGAGCTATGATTATCGCACATTGGGATTGGGTTATGCCAACTTGGGTTCTGTATTGATGAGCGCGGGTATTCCTTACGATTCTTCTGAGGCTACAGCGATTTGCGGAGCGATCACAGCAATTTTGACAGGAACGGCGTATGCGACATCAGCGGAAATGGCTGCTGCGAAAGGTCCATTCCGTATGTACGAGAAAAACAAGAAGCATATGTTGCGCGTTATCCGCAACCACAGATATGCAGCATACAACACACCTTTGGCATTTGAAGGATTGGGTATTAAGCCCGTTTGTTTGGATGAGAAGCATTGCCCAGATTACCTGTTGAAAGCAGCTTGTAACGCTTGGGACAAAGCAGTACAATGGGGTGAGAAGTACGGTTTCCGTAATGCTCAATCTACCGTTATTGCTCCAACTGGAACCATCGGATTGTTGATGGATTGCGATACAACGGGTATCGAGCCTGACTTTGCTTTGGTGAAATATAAGAAATTGAGTGGTGGTGGTTACTTTAAAATTGTAAACCAAACGGTGCCAGTGGCATTGAAGCATTTGGGTTATGATGTAAAGCAAACGCAGGATATCGTAGATTATGCGAAAGGACATCAGACATTCAAGGGTGCGCCTCACATCAATCACGATAGCTTAACAGCTTTGGGTTTCAACGATGCAGATTTGGCGAAATTGGAGTCAGAAGCACCGATGGCATTTGAGATCGGATTCGTATTTAACCAATATTCATTGGGCGAAGAGACTTTACAGCGTTTGGGCTTTGATACAGCGCAGTATAACAATCCTCGTTTCAACATGTTGCAGGCTTTGGGCTTTACTAGAGAGCAAATTGCTGAGTGTAATGATTTCGTTGCAGGAACAATGACCATTGAAGGTGCGCCTCATTTGAAGGAAGAGCATTATTCAGTATTTGATTGCGCGAACAAGTGTGGTAATAAAGGAGTTCGTTTCATTCATGCCAATGCACACATTCGCATGATGGCATCGGCTCAGCCATTCATTTCTGGAGCAATCAGTAAGACTATCAACTTGCCAAATGAGGCTAATGTCGATGAAATTAAAGAGTGCTACCATTTGAGTTGGACTTTGGGATTGAAGGCGAATGCTTTGTACCGCGATGGTTGCAAATTGAGTCAGCCTTTGAGCAACAAGTCTGAAACTTCAGAAGACAATACCGAAGAGAAAGCAACGGCTTCAACGGACAGTGCTGCTGCATCGAAGGTTGCGAGTGTTGGTGAGTTGACGCCTGAGATGGTTTTAGAGGCTGCTAAGCGCATTTTGAGTGAGAGTCCTGATACCAAGTTCAAACGTCAGTTATCGAACATCGTAGAGAAGAAGCGTTTGCCAAACCGCAGAAACGGATTTACCCAAAAGGGTCGTGTGGGAGGACAGACAATTTTTGTTCGTACGGGAGAGTATGATGATGGAACATTGGGAGAGATCTTCATTGATATGCACAAAGAGGGTGCGAGTTTCCGCAGTTTGATGAACTGTTTCTCAATTGCGGTTTCAGTGGGCTTGCAGTACGGTGTGCCTTTGGAGGAGTTCGTAGACAAGTTTGCATTCACTCGTTTTGAGCCAAGTGGTATGGTCGAAGGTCATCCTAACGTGAAAAACGCGACATCGATTGTAGATTATATCTTTAGATTGTTGGGCTTTGAATATTTGCGCAGGGAGGATTTGGTACAGGTGAAGCCAAGCGATTTGCGTGCACCTGAGGCTGTTGAGGCACCGGTTGTTAGCGAATTCCGTCCGGTATTCAATCCAGAGCCAGCACCAGCTGTTTCAGCGGCGCCAACAGTGGTTTCAAGTGAGCCCTTGCCTAGCAAGTTTGATATGCAGGACCACATGAGAGAGATTCAGAGCGATGCTCCGGCGTGTAACGTTTGCGGTCATATTACGGTTCGCAGCGGAACATGTTATAAGTGCTTGAACTGTGGAAACAGTTTGGGTTGTAGCTAAGCGAAGCGAGGATTTGCAGGGAATTGCAATTCTTGAAAAAATTTGATAATGTGGGGACCCCCAGCGGCGCAGCCGCTGGGGGTCCTTCTTTTTAAAAATTTCCCATCCCCCCAACCCAAAACAATTTAACTTTGTAAACATTACAATTATGGCTTTCGAAAAAGTAAAACGCAGCGAGAATTACAGTGAATGGTATAATAACCTAGTTAAAAATGCCGACCTAGCAGAGCATAGCGCCGTGAAAGGTTGCATGGTCATCAAACCCTATGGCTATGCCATCTGGGAGAAAATGCAACGTCAACTCGATGATATGTTCAAAGAAACAGGTCACGTCAATGCCTATTTCCCGCTGTTCGTCCCCAAAAGCCTCTTCGAAAAAGAAGAAAAAAA
>CANIZU010000117.1 GCA_947472115.1 Flavobacteriales bacterium
CGCGGTATTTTTCTTGTGAGCTCCGCAATAAAACGCGACACTTTTCAATTTCGTCACAAAATTGATATCGAAAAACTCCTTGCTCGGCTCCGGCTCAATTGGCTTTGACCAATAATGATCATTTTCTCCGTCTGTGGAAATTCGCCAAAATGCGGGCGGGCCTGAACCAGCCATGCAGTAAATCTTTCCGGTACAACGATCCACGCGAATTGTCCCGTAGGGGCCAGAATTGAATCGCAAATAGACATTCATTGGGGTGCCAACAACGGTCCACAGCAGGGTCCCATCGGGGGAATATTTGCATACTTTCTGTCGCCAACTAATTCCGGCCCCATAGAAATAGACATTTCCAAAAGCGTCGTAATCCGAATTCACGATGTGCTCATTCACCATGCGAGGAAAATAAAAGTTATTGGCTTGAATGGTCACAAATGGATCGATCTCAAAACCATTTTGGATGCAGCGCGACCTTTCCGCTGAAGAAATCGAATCGTGAAATTGAAATTCTAAAATAGAACCATTGATTTGATATTTTGCCCCAAGCAATTTGCCACGGGAATCAATCAGCTGCAATCCGGTTTCTTTCAGTTTAATATCGTCCGCCCTAACGATCAGTTGATTCTGAGCAGACGCATCAAAATTTATCGCATCGACATTGTATCTCCACTTAATTTGACTGGGATCGCCACCTGGATGAACGACGAAACTATATTTCAGCCCCTTCCCTTTTTCTGCCAACGCAAAAACCAAGTCGATATGGTCGTAATAGTTCTTAAAAGTCACCTTCTTATAACCGTAGGATCTAAAGCGCGGCTCAAAATAGGAAAAATAATGGCTGGATTTCGACTCCAACAACACATCGAATTGCTTGTTATGATTTAAAAACTCCTGAAATAGCAGCGTGGTATCCAATTCTATTGATGAGCGATCTTCTTCGTCATCATCCGCATCCAAATTCACATGGCCAACCTCAAAAGCGACCAATTCATCCTGCTTCCCTTTTTTATCGTGAACCGTTTGACTCACATAAGCAATCCCGTCTGCGGTGAGCAGGTAATCGGCAAGTCCTTCTTCTAAAGTAAATTTAACGACAGGTATCGACTGATACAATCCGTTGATTTGACCCTTGTTCTCAATAAAAAAATGTGTTTGAAATACATCGTGCTTTACAAAATTCTGTTGGGCCGATGCTAGACTTGCGATACAAAAAAGGCCAAAAACCAGTGTTTTGTTCAAGACCCTTTTATACAAGCTCATCTGTTTCATTCAAATAATAAAAATCAAATATACATACTCTAATTGCAATGAAGTCAAAGCCATCCGATTAGAAATCCCAATCCATTGGTATTTACAGACATTTTCATTATATTTGCACCCCGATTTGAATAAACCGGGATTAAAAAATACACAATAAAGACATGGCAACCAAAATTAGATTGCAAAGACACGGCAGAAAGAAACGAGCTTTCTTTCACATTGTGGTAGCGGATTCGCGTTCACCAAGGGATGGTAAATTTATCGAGAAACTCGGTAGCTACAACCCCATCACCAATCCTGCTACAATCGTACTTAACGTAGACCGCGCAGCCCAATGGCTGTTAGACGGCGCTCAACCAACCGACACTGCAGCTGCAATTTTGAGCTACAAAGGTGCATCTTACAAGAAGCACTTGCAGGTAGGTGTAAACAAAGGAGCTATCACCCAAGAAGAAGCCGACAAGCGCTTCGCCACTTGGTTGGAAGAAAAAGCTGGCCGCATTGAAGCCAAAAAATCAAACTTATCTAGCGCTGCCCAAAAGGTTAAAGCGGAAGGTTTGGTTGCGGAATCAAAGCGTAGAGCTGCTACAGAAGCTAAATTGGCTGCTAAATTGGCCGAAGCTGAAGCTGCTGCCAATCCAGTAGTTGAAGAAGAAGTTGTTGCTGAAGAAGCACCTGCTGCCGAAGAAGAAGTTGTTGCTGAAGAAGCACCTGCTGCTGAAGAAGCGCCTGCTGCTGAAGAAGCACCTGCTGCTGAAGAGGCTCCTGCTGCTGAAGAAGCACCTGCTGCTGAAGAAGCACCTGCTGCTGAAGAGGCTCCTGCTGCTGAAGAAGCGCCTGCTGCTGACGAAGCACCTGCTGCTGAAGAGGCTCCTGCTGCTGAAGAGGCTCCTGCTGCTGAAGAGGCTCCTGCTGCTGAATAATTGCAAGCGCCATGAATGTATTACCACCACCGCTCACCTTGGTTGGGAAAATACATGGTAAACATGGTTACGATGGAAGATTATCCATCGAATGCTTTGCAACATCAAAGAAAATCATATCAAAAGGGAACTACCTATTTGTCGTAATCGACGGAAAAGGAGTTCCCTTTTGCATTACCGACGTGAACAAAACCCAAGAGTTGATAAAACTCAAAGGGATTGACAGCGAGGAAAAAGCCAAGGCACTCATGGGACTGTCGTTTGGTGTCCCCGCTAGCAAAAAAATGTCGGTTATCCCAAGTATAAACGGCCTCGTAGGCTTTGGAGTATTCGATCAAACCTCTGGATTTAAAGGTATCATTACTCAACTTGATGAGCTTCCGCAAGGCCCGATGCTAACGGTGATCGGAACCGAAATGACTGTCGAAACAACGCCTGAGCCAATCAGCGGTCCTCAAGAAGAAAAGCCATCCCGAGAAGTATTAATCCCGTTGGTTGAAACTTGGATTACTAGAATTGATGAATCCGAACCCTGTATTTATATGGAATTGCCCGAAGGCTTGATTCATTTAAACGATTAATTTTTCACATTTCTTCATCACCCAATAGATCAGGGCGCAACCGCATCGTTCTTTCCAACGCTTGCTCGTGTTTCCATTGTGCTATTTTAGGGTGATTTCCTGTTGTTAAGACATCGGGAACTCTAACCCCTTGAAACACTTCAGGCCTTGTATACAAAGGCGGCGCAAGCAAATCGTCTTGAAACGAATCACTCAAAGCACTTTCTTCATCGCCCAAAACACCGGGAAGCAAACGAACCACGGAATCTACTACTGCGGCAGCGGCAATTTCACCGCCACTCAGCACAAAATCGCCCAGTGAAATTTCCAAGGTGACATATAAATCGCGAACTCGGTGATCGATGCCTTTGTAATGACCGCAAATCAGCATGACATTCTCGCCCAAACTGAGTTGGTTCGACAGTCCTTGTTTGAGAGGCGAACCGTCTGGGGTCATGTAAATCACATGGTCGTATTCTCTTTCTGATTTCAACTTTTCAATCACCGTACTCAGCGGCTCCGGCATCAACACCATCCCTGCCCCACCACCGAAAGGCGTATCGTCGATCTGCTTGTACTTCCCCAACCCATAATCGTGCAAATTATGAATATGGATCTCCGCCAAACCCTTGTCGCACGCCCGTTTTGGAATGCTGTATCCCAACAATCCACCCAACAAATCTGGCACCGCCGAAATGATATCAAATCGCATTGTACAAAGATACCCGATGTTGATATTTAAACGTGTATTTCCCTCACCAAATTTGGAAAGCCACCGCTTGGCACCGAATTTTGAAAGATATGTTAACCCTACGCAGACCCTTGGTAATTTTTGACTTGGAAACCACTGGTGTAAGTGTCACCCATGACCGCATCGTTGAAATTTGCTTACTCAAAGTTTACCCTGATTTCAGAGAGGAACTGCGCACGTATCGCATCAATCCTGGCATGCCAATCCCTGCCGGAGCTACTGCGGTCCATGGAATCACCAACGAGGACGTGGCAGATAAACCAAGCTTCAAGGACATGTCGGCTGAAATCAGTCAATTCATCCGCGATTGCGACTTTGGAGGCTTTAACTCAAACAAATTCGATTTCCCGATGCTCGTCGAAGAGTTTTTCCGCGCCCATATCGAAATCGATGTGCAACAATGCAAATTCGTGGATGCCCAGCGTATTTACCACATGAAAGAGCCGCGTACCCTAAGCGCTGCCTACAAATTCTATTGCGAACGCACCCTAGAAAATGCCCATAGCGCCGAAGCCGATACCATTGCCACTTGGCAGATCATCAAGGCGCAAATGGAAAAGTATACCGACCTCCCGGAGACCATTGAGGCACTACACAGCCTAACTGGGCAAGACCTCCTCGCCGATTTGGCAGGTCGATTGGTGTTTAACGAGAAAAAAGAAATCATTTTTAACTTCGGAAAGCACAAAGGCAAAACCGTTCGTGACATCCTTTTGAATGAGCCCGGTTATTACAATTGGATGATGGATGGCGACTTCCCTCAACAAACAAAAAATGTGCTTTCTAAAATTCGTCAGAGTCTGAAAAACGGATAATTTAGGAATGATCAACTTAGACGACATTGAAATCATCGACGAATTTGAGGACGATGAACCCGCGGTAGACCCCAGAAAACGGGGGCCACTGATTGGGAAAATACAAATCGTTGACCAAGGCGACGATTGGGTGGCGATCAACAAACCGGCTTTTGTCCCTTCGCTTCCTGAAAGAGGCAAATACACCGCGCAGTCGGTACAAGAATGGGCAAAAAACCAGTGGCCCGACTCCATCCTTTGTCATCGCATCGACAGGGAGACTTCAGGATTATTACTGATTGCGAAAAACCCAGAAGCGTATCGACATTTCTCGATGCAATTTGAGCATAGAAAAGTGCATAAAATATATCATGCCATAGTGAATGGACAATTACACTTCAACGACTTATGGATTGATTTACCGATCATTGCGGAACAGCTTGGAAAAATTCGCATCGATCGAAAAAACGGAAAACCCGCACAAACCAGATTCAAGTCGTTGCAAGTTTTCAAACACTTCACCCTAATGGAGTGCGAACCCAAAACAGGCCGATTACACCAAATCCGTGTCCACCTCCAAAGTCAGAATGCTTGCATCGCCGCAGATACTTTATACGGCAGCGACATTCCAATGCTTTCATGGGTGAAGAGAAAATTACACGGGACCGACACCCCACTCATTCAACGCTTTGCCCTACACGCCAAGCAAATGAGAATTCAAGCACCGGACGGAACCGATTTAGTACTAGAAGCTCCCTATTCAAAAGATATGGAGGTCATGCTCAAACACCTGAACAAATACAACCAATAAATCATGAGCAGCGGTTTCAAACACGTCAAACCTGTGGTCCCAGCCATGAAAGTACCGCAGCCCATCGCGTTGCGAAAACTAGTACATCTGCAGGGAAAAGTGATGCGCGCTACCCTAAAACGCCTCAAGCAAAGACCACCGCGGGATTTGGATGAGCAATTTGAAAAACTGCACGAAAAAGCCTTTAAACAAATCGATTGCCTGGATTGCGGAAATTGCTGTAAAACAACCTCGCCCATGCTATTCGAAAAAGACATTGAACGATTGTCGACCCGCTTTAAACTCAAGCCAGGAGATTTCGTAACGCAGTATCTAGAAATCGATACCGATGGACTTTATGCAATAAAAGGTGCACCCTGTCCATTTTTGGGCGACGACAATGCTTGCTCGGTATATGAGGACCGTCCGAAAGCCTGTCGCGAATACCCGCACACCAATCACCGCAAAATGCACACTCACTTAGCGTTGGCCCACCACAACATAGAAATTTGTCCGGCCGTTTTTGCCATCGTAGAGCAATTAAACGCGCTTTAAGAGATTCCCAAAATTCCCCGCATCAAACATCCAAACCAAGACTTTCTAGGGTTATATTTGCGGTTCTTTTAACCGCTTCATGCAACACATTCGCAATTTCTGTATCATCGCCCACATCGATCATGGCAAAAGCACACTCGCCGATCGATTGTTAGAGTACACCAACACGGTGAGCAAGCGCGACTTGCAAGCACAGGTTCTTGACGATATGGATATTGAGCGGGAACGCGGAATTACCATCAAGAGTCACGCCATCCAAATGAATTACGAATTGGACGGTCAGAAGTATATTCTGAACTTGATCGACACACCGGGTCACGTGGATTTTAGTTATGAAGTGAGCAGAAGTATTGCCGCTTGCGAAGGAGCACTATTGATTGTAGACGCTTCTCAAGGAATTGAAGCACAAACAATTAGTAACTTATTCATGGCCTTGGAACACGATTTGGAAATCATTCCTGTTCTGA
>CANIZU010000118.1 GCA_947472115.1 Flavobacteriales bacterium
ATATTTTCTCGATGGGTGCAAGGCCTATCGCGCAGCTAAATTCTTTGCGTTTTGGAAACATCGCGACCGCTCGTACGCAGTGGTTGGTGAAAGGTGTGGTGAAAGGCATCGGTGATTATGGCAATGCTTTCGGAATCCCAACTGTGGGTGGTGAGGTCTATTTTGATGATTGTTACGAGCAAAATAACTTGGTAAATGCCATGAGTGTTGGTATCGTAGGTGTTGGGAAGAGTATTTCAGCCGGTGCAGGTCCTGCAGGCAATCCAGTGTATATCTTTGGTTCTGCCACGGGTAAAGACGGAATTCACGGTGCCGCATTCGCATCGAAAGATATGAGTGAAGACAGCATCTCTGATTTGCCATCGGTTCAGGTGGGTGATCCTTTCTGGGAGAAGTTGATTTTGGAGGCGAGCATGGAGATTATCGAAACGGGCGCTGTAGTTGGAATGCAGGATATGGGAGCGGCGGGAATTACTTGCTCTACCAGTGAAATGAGTGCGAAGACCGATGTGGGGATGGATGTTTGGTTGGATAAAGTGCCGATGCGTCAGCCCGACATGAAAGGTTGGGAGTTGCTGTTGAGTGAAAGCCAAGAGCGTATGCTGGTGATCATCGAAAAGGGAAGAGAGAAGGAAGTGGAAAAGGTGTTGGAGAAATGGGATTTGACCTATTCGCACATTGGGATGGTTACGGATACCAAGCATGTTCGTTACTTTATGGGCGATGTGTTGGAGGCTGATATTCCTGCGGAATCATTGGTTTTGGGTGGTGGAGCTCCTGTGTATCGTAGGACATGGACTGAGCCTGAATATTTGAAAGAAATTGCCAAGTTTGATTTGAATTCGGTTGCGGATTTGAGTTTAACAGAAGCAAAAGATGCGGCCATTAAGTTGTGTAATGAGCCTAATATCGCTAGCAAGCGTTGGATTTATGAGCAATATGATTCTATGGTTGGAACGATTAACGAATCGACCAATTTGCCTTCGGATGCAGCGGTTGTGAAAATCGTTGGCTCAGAGAAGAGTTTGGCTCTTACGGTTGATTGCAATAGTAGATATGTATTTGCTGATCCCAATAAGGGGACGCAGATTGCGGTGGCTGAGGCTGCTAGGAATATTCGATGCACTGGAGGTGTACCAACGGCGATTACCAACTGTTTGAATTTTGGAAATCCTTACAACGAGGAGGTTTATTATCAATTCAAAAACGCCATTGAAGGGATGAGTGAAGCTTGTCGGAAATTTGATACGCCGGTAACAGGCGGAAACGTGAGCTTTTATAATCAGAGCACCAACGGTCAAGCGGTGTATCCAACGCCAACCATTGGTATGGTGGGAATCATCGAACAGCCGGAACATCGCATGAGCATTCCTTTTGCTGGTGCTGGCGATGCCATTGTGTTGTTGGGGACAACCCGCAACGATTTGGGCAGTTCGCAGTACATCGCCAAGGTGAAAGGTGTGAGCCATAGCCCATGTCCGTCCTTTGATTTGGACGAAGAATACGCATTGCATTTGTTGTTGGAGACTTTGTCGAAGGAGCAGGCAGTTGCATCGGCGCACGATATCAGCGAAGGCGGTTTGTTTGTGGCTTGCATGGAAAGTGCGATGGCTGGAGGCAAAGGTTTTGACATTTGTACGGAAAATGGATTGCGTTTGGATGCGGGATTGTTTGGCGAAAGTCAGAGTAGGGTTGTAGTTTCTGTGTCGCAGGATAGTTTGGATCGTTTGATGAAATTGGCTTCGGAAGCTGGGGTTGTTGCTACGCATGTAGGGACGGTTTTGGCGGATAAGGTGATTGGTGTGAACGGCGAGAATTGGGGTGCGATGGAGACTTTTGCAACGCCTTACCATGAGGTGATTGCTTCGTATTTGAACTAATGTAGCGCTGCGATGAACACGATCAGCTATTGGGAGCAACAGGGCTTTGGCAAGGCTGATTGGGTTATAATTGGTGCGGGTTTGGTTGGGCTGCAAAGTGCTCGTAGGATTAAGGAATCGTTTCCTTCTGCTAGGGTTGTGGTGTTGGACGAACATGCATTGGGTAACGCGGCGAGTTTGCGGAATGCCGGTTTTGCTTGTTTTGGCAGTGCGGGGGAGATGTTGGATGAAATCGCCCGGACGAGTGAGTTGGAGGCAGTTGGATTGTATGAAAAGCGTTATTTAGGGATTCAGAAATTGTTGGGTCGATATGGTGCTGCAAGGATTGGTTTTCAGGCAACGGGCGGGACGGAAGTTTTTTCTGCTAGCGATTCCGAGGAGGCGGTTCGGGTTTTTGATCATTTGAATGGATTGAACGCGTTGTTGCGTTCGGTTCATGGCAAAGATTCATTTTTATTGTGCGATACCATTTCTGCGGGAATGAACGTGCTGAAGGAGGGCGTTTTATCACCTTTGGAGGGCGGACTTCAGAGTCATTTGTTATATAAGGCGGTTAGGGAAGATGCTTTGCAGGCCGGAGTTGAGATTTATGAGGGGATGCGGGTGTTGGATTGGGAGGAAAGTTTGGATTTTGTGAGTTTGCAGTTGGCTAGTGGGTTGGTGGTTGAGTGTTCGAGGTTGTTGATTTGTACCAATGGTTTTAGCAAGCGATTGATTCCTGATTTGGCCGTTTCGCCGGCGAGAGGTCAGGTTTTTGTGACAAAATCGATGGGAAAGTTGCCATTTGAGGGGATTTTTCATGCTGATAAAGGATATATTTATTTTAGGGAATTGGGGGGAGATCGGGTATTGATTGGCGGAGGTCGGAATTTGGATTTTGTTGGGGAGGAGACGATGGAGATGGAGGTTACTGATCAGTTTCGTTTGTATTTGAAATCGTATTTGGAATCGGTGGTGTTGCCGGGCCGCGCGATTGAGTTTGATTATGAATGGTCTGGGGTGATGGGGATGAACGAGAATCGGAACCCAATCATCGGATGGCAGAGTGATAGGGTTTGTTTGGCGGTGAGAATGGGCGGTATGGGTGTTGCGTTGAGTTCTTGGGTTGCCGATGAGGTGATTCAGGTGATTGAAAAGGATTTGGGGGTTTGAGATCTTTTGGGTTGATTTGAGAATATATGTCGGTGGATAATCATGAAATCGTAAAGGCCCTGCAATTGTATGCAAGTTTGGCTGAATTGCATGAAGAAAATCCTTTTAAGTATAAGGCCTTTGCTTCGGGTGCTTTCAATTTGCGAAAAATCAAAGAGCCACTTTCTGATTTGCAAGAATCGCAACTATTATTGATTCCTGGAGTGGGTAAGTCGGTGGCTCGTGCGATTGTAGAGTACAGTATTTCTCGGAAATTTACGGCGTTGGAGGATTTGTTGACGGTTACGCCCACTGGGCTGATTGCGATGTTGGGTGTGAAGGGATTGGGCCCGAAAAAAGTGAGATTGATTTGGCAGGAATTGGGGATCGATACGGTGGAGGATTTGTTTGATGCATGCAGGCAGAATCGCTTGGTGGAAGTCAGTGGTTTTGGATACAAGACGCAGCAGACAATTTTGGCGGCGATAGAATTTTCATATGGCGCCAGAGGGAAATTTCATTTGGCTAGGTTGATGCCTTATGCCGAATCATTTTTGGCGGGGATGCGGTTGGTTTTTGGGGATGAGCGACATGAATTTACGGGAGAATATTATCGCAAAAGTGATGTGATAGAACGGTTGGTGCTGCTGACCACGGCGATGGAAATGAGTGGTATTTCTTCGGCGGAGTGGGATGAGGTCGCCGCCGCAGGCGGCGACAATAGCGTCGATTTTGCTAGCGATCTAGATGCAGGAGTCGTTCGCAATCAGTCCCCAATTGATCCTTTCGAAGGATGGTTGATGGATGAGGCATCCGGTGTTCTGAGGCATGAACAAGGTTTTGTGATGGAAATTGAGGTCGTGATGCATTCGGATTTTGATCGGAAGTTGTTTGAGGGGGGCGCGGCGGCCAGGCACCTTGAGTTGTTGGAGTATACTTCTTCAGATTGGAAAGGGAGCGACCGTGAAACCTATGCTTCCAAGGGGATTGGTTTTGTGGTGCCCAGCCGCCGCGAAGGACATCGTGAAATGGAAAGACCGGTAGAAGAAGCATCGTTGTTGAAATATGCCGACATCAAAGGGGTGTTGCACAACCATACTACGTATTCAGACGGACTCAATTCGGTGGAGGAAATGGCGCTATTTGCCATGGAAATCGGAATGGAATATTTGGGCATTTGCGACCACTCCAAAACGGCTGGGTATGCCCGTGGACTTCAGGTGGAGCGTGTGTTGCAGCAATTTGAAGAGATTGATAATTTGAACCAGCAGCTTTGGCCCTTTAAGATTTTTAAGGGGATAGAAAGCGATATTCTCGGCAATGGCGATTTGGATTATGAACCCGAGATTTTACGTCAGTTTGATTTGGTGGTGGCATCCGTGCATAGCAACCTCAATATGACGCAAGACAAGGCGATGGACCGATTGCTGCGCGCTATCGAAAATCCATATACTACGATATTGGGGCATCCCACGGGGCGATTGCTGCTGATGCGAGAAGGGTATCCAATTGATCATCACAAGGTGATCGATGCCTGTGCAGCCAATGGTATGGCTTTGGAGTTGAATGCGCATCCGTATCGTTTGGATATTGATTGGCGATACATCGACTATGCGATGGAGAAGGGGGTGATGGTTTCTGTAAACCCCGATGCCCATGAGAAAAGGGGGTATTTGGATATGCATTTTGGGGTTTTGAGCGGTCAAAAAGGCGGATTACAAACATCGCAGACACTGAACGCGTTGAATTTGGTGGAATTTGAAGCGTATCTTGCAAAGCGGAAACAAGGAATCCGTTGATGGAAAGCATCGCATCATGAAGAAAATTTTGGTCATCCGTTTGAGCAGCTTAGGCGATGTGGTTCTTACCGCACCCGTTTTGTATGCCTTGCGAAAACAGTTGGGTGTTGAAGTGCATTTGCTCACAAAGCCCAAGATGGGAGATTTGTTGCGTGGCGGTGCGGCGGTTGATAAATTTTATACTTGGGGTGAAACCGGCCTCATGGCGAAATTAAAGGCGGAGAAATATAATGGTGTTTTGGATTTGCATTGCAATTTTCGTTCGTATTGGTCGAGATTGATTTTGTTTCTGTCTTCGATATCCCAGGGGATCGATCGATTGATTCGAGGTTCCTTTGCATCGGTAGGATCGAAAATGTTGAAAGTGCAAGGCTATGAAAAGAAGCGTTTTACTCGTTGGCTTTATGTGAAAACCAAATCGCCTCAATTTAAAGTATCTCACGTGCAGGAACGTTATTTGTATGCGGCCAATCAGTTATTGAAACGTCTTGCTTTTGCGGGTATCGAAATTAGCGATTGGTCGGTTGGCCTTCCTGAATATTCAGGATTTTTTGAAGATTCTCAGAGAGTTGTTCAGGGAGATATTTCAACCTTTGGGGAAGCTAATTTCCCGAATAGTTACGGCGTTGCGATTCTCGGGGGGACATATGAAACCAAGAAGATACCAAAATCGGTTTGGCAAGATGTTTTTAGTCAGGACAATAATAACTGGTATTTGATTGGGGGTGCCAACGAAAAAGGGTTGGCGGTGGAGTTAATTGCGGAGTTTGGTAATCGATTAATCGATGGGGTTGGGGTTTTTGATTTAGAAACTTCCTCAAGATGCATTGCTTTGAGCGATGTTGTGGTGGGAGGCGATACGGGTTTTAGTCACGTTGCTGCCGCATATAATAAGCCCTTGCTCTTGATTTGGGGAAGCACTGATCCCGGGTTGGGATTTTCCGCGGGGTTTGAAAATAATAACGTACTACACCTGCTGCCCAAGGATTTATCTTGTCATCCTTGTTCAAAGTTGGGTTTTGATGCCTGTCCTCAGGGTCATTTTCGCTGTATGAAGGGTTATTCGGCCCAAGAAATAAAATTATTGTTGCAAAAATTGCAAGCCAATTCGTTGGGAGGTCATTAACTTGTTTTTTTTCCTTATTTTCGCGCTTCCATAATTTGGATACTTTTATATAGTGATGAAAACCAATAAAA
>CANIZU010000119.1 GCA_947472115.1 Flavobacteriales bacterium
AAGTGTATTTAGGCAAAGGACTGTGCATATTTCCTTGCACTTTCTGCAATTAATTGAAATAAAAGGGCTGTTTTACCATTTTACCCTTCTTTCGAAGGATTATTTCGTACACTCCAGGGGTAAATCTGCTTGCAGGAATCAGCAAATCAATGTGACCATCTTTCACATTTTCAAATACATGTTCAAACATTACCTGTTTCCCTAGTTTAAATTCCACGGTAAAACTCTTCGCTTCAGGCCATGCCGCCCAAATCGCAATCTGTTCGATTGAACTTTTTTTGACCGCTTCATTTTCTATAGCATCCAAGGTACTAGAGCGTTGAACCTTATTTTTCAATACAGCAACTTCCAAAGCGGGAGATGCAATTCCCAACTCACCTTGAATCACAAATCGAGATCCAATTCTTTTTCTTTCATTGTACTTCGACAAATAAACAACGGGATGATTTTCTTTGATGCTATACCCTGTATAGGCCAAATGGATCGCTTCCGCCCAGTCCAAAGAAATATAATCACCCATAAAAACTTCATTTCCCGGGGAAATACTCACATTATTTGAGAGCCGCACATTGTCACCCAATTTCAAATCCCCCCTTTTGCTCGCGACGATTTCTACCCCATAAACATCAAAAAAACAACCTGTTTGACTTCTTCTGCGATCCTGCCAAGCAACAAATAATCGCTTTCCATTAGGGCTCACCACCAGCGCTGGAGAATATTGCTCTGTAAATTCGAACAAGGGTATTGCAATATCACCACTTAAACCATCGCTCCCTTTGGCGTAAAAACTCTCCACACTTGCCGGACGATTCAATACCAAGGGCTCATTGAATTCTGATTTTCCCGCGCGCAAGACCGATAAAAACACATTTCTCTGCATGCATTCCCAATGGGTTGTTAATCCATGTTCACAAGCATCGCCAGAATAAGTAACATAAACGTTACCATAGGCATCACTTTGAATCACCGGCATCCCATTCACGCGCATCGTAGATCTAACGCCTGAATGATTCCAACCCCCGATTTGACGGGCCACAAACTGATCTTTGCCCCACGTTTTTCCGTTATCCCGACTGCAATCGTACCAAATCGTATCATTGCGCGACCAAACAGCATGCAAAATGCCATCAGGTGAAATGGCAACATTGGCGCCTTCGGCGGTACCATCATCGTCTTGCGCATCGCCTGAAACATCGGAAATTACAACCGGGGTTTCGAAATTCCGACCCCCATCAACAGAACGTGCGAACCAAATGCGCGAAGAATCATTGGGGGCTTTGCTCCCGTAATCATCAAACTCCGTCCAACTCAAATAGACATTGCCAAATCCTTTGCTACTCTGCCATTCGTCCATCGAAAACCAAGGCTTATCCTGCATTTTACCTTCGTGAAAACCCACATCGGTGGAGGTAAAAGTCTTGCCGCTATCGTCGCTTCTTTCAAAAACAATCCGATCAAAAAATTTGGGCCAAACTCCGATTTTATTTTTCGCCAAATGAGCCAAGAAAACAACCCCCTGATCCGATATCTTAATCACCGGATCCCCGTAAAATCCCTGAGGCGGATTCACCACCACAGGCATCCACTGATTCATCAGACCATCGTTGGAGCGAAATACCGATGAAGTATTCACACCAATTAGTCCCAAATTCGATGGTTTATTAAAATAGGCAATTGAGGGTTCATTGGCATTTACCGGACCCAAAGCCCCATCAGCTGTTAAAACAGAATGAATGTTCTGAGCATTCAGAAACTGGGCAAATCCCAGCAATACAAATCCAAGATATGTATTGAAATGCTTTAACATTTAAGCTTGTGGTACGGCATGTTTGGCGCTCAACCAACGCTCGGCATCCAAGGCAGCCATACATCCACTTCCAGCCGCCGTAACAGCCTGACGATAAATCTTATCTTGGGCGTCACCTGAACAGAAAACCCCTTCAACGTTCGTATACGATGTTCCAGGAGTTGTAATAATATAACCTTGATCATCCATATTGATATATGGCTTGAAAATATCTGTGTTTGGAGTATGTCCGATGGCAACAAAGAAACCTTTGATCGGAAATTCCCTCGTTTCTCCGGTTTGGTTATTTTTCACCCGCACGGCTTCTACACCAAAATCACCCAAAATCTCATCGGTTTCGGTATTAAACAACACCTCGATATTCGGAGTTGTCAACACGCGATGCTGCATCGCTTTGGAAGCCCTAAACTCCTCTTTGCGGACAAGCATATATACTTTGCTGCAAATCTTTGATAGGTACGATGCCTCTTCACAAGCTGTATCACCGGCACCTACGATTGCCACATCCTGACCGCGATAAAAGAACCCATCGCAAACCGCACATGCACTCACCCCTGAACCATTCAATCTTTGCTCTGATGGAATACCCAACCATTTGGCGCTAGCACCTGTAGAAATAATTACAGCTTGGGCTTCAATTTCGTGGGTTCCATCTACTACAACTTTTTGGGGACCGCCTTGCTTGAATTCAACCGACGTAACCATTCCAAATCGAACATCCGTCCCCAAACGAACCGCTTGTTCTTTGAACATTGACATCATTTCAGGCCCTTGCACACCATGAGGAAACCCAGGATAATTCTCTACCTCCGTAGTAATCGTCAACTGACCGCCCGGCTGCAAACCTTCGTACATCACAGGCTTCATATCGGCGCGTGCCGCATAAATTGCTGCAGTATATCCCGCAGGACCACTGCCAATAATTAAACACTCTACTTTTTCCATAACGATGTAGCAAAAATAAAAACTCCCTCGCGGGAGTTTTTATGATTTTGTTCACACATTAAATTCTATTTCCGATTAGCTCAAAGAAAGCAATTCGCGATACTTAGGCAATGTCCATTCCGCATCATCGCAAACCCTTTCGATTTCATCGCAGCACTCACGAATGTCATCAAACATAGGCTTCACCTTATTGCAATAGGCCAACGCCTTCTGATCGGCATGCTCCAAATTGTTCGCCTTCGCACGCTCAGCCGTCATCTTTTCGTTCAATTCATAAACGCGATTGAGCTGCTTTGCCAAAAATTCAACAATCTCAGTCTGCGCCTTGTGGCTATCTTTCTTCAATCCCATCGATTGCAACGCATTTACGTTATCCGCCAAACGCTTCTGGTAATTCACAGCAGCAGGAATCACATAACTACTCACCAATTCATTCATCACACGACCTTCAATCTGCAAACGCAACACATAAGTCTCGTAACGAATTTCTGTGCGCGCTTCCAATTCCCTGTGAGAGAAAATGCCATTGTCAACAAACAACGACGTAGATGCAGGCGTCAAATATGCCTTCAAAGCTTCAGGAGTAGTTGTAATATTACTCAGTCCACGCTTCTTGGCTTCTTTCTTCCACTCTTCCCCGTAACCGTTTCCACCAAACAAAATCTTACGACTGTCGGCGATGTATCCGCGCAAAATGCCTTTGATAGCATCATCCACTTTCATTCCTTTTTTCGATTTCAAAATCGCATCAACTTCGGACTTAAACTGCTTCAACTGATTGGCCATAATCGTATTCAACACAACCATAGAACTTGAGCAATTGTCTGAACTTCCCACAGCGCGGAATTCAAACTTATTTCCGGTAAAAGCAAATGGCGATGTACGATTTCTGTCGGTATTATCGAACAAAATTTCTGGAATATTCGGCACGTTGATTGTCGCTGAAACCCCAGCCTTTGTCGCCGTTTTGGCATTGGCCTCAAAATCATTCAACACATTTTCCAAGGTATGTCCAACAAACACACTCATAATCGCCGGTGGCGCTTCGTTGGCCCCCAAACGATGATCGTTGGCCGCCGTTGCGATACTTGCACGCAACAAATCGCGGTGGTCGTGCACTGCCTTAATCGTATTGACAAAAAATGTGAGGAATTGCAAATTGCTTTCTGGGCTATTGCCAGGCGAAAGTACATTTACTCCAGTATCCGTAATGATGCTCCAGTTGTTATGCTTTCCGCTTCCATTGATTCCTTTGTAAGGTTTTTCATGAAGCAAAACGCGCAATTGATGATCCGATGCAACACTCTCCATCAAATCCATCAACAACGAGTTGTGATCCACCGCCAAATTCATATCTTCATATTGAGGTGCGCACTCAAACTGGGCCGGTGCAACTTCATTGTGACGGGTTCTCAAAGGAATTCCCAACAAATGGGCGCGCTCTTCAAAATCTGCCATAAATGCCAACACACGATTGGGAATGCTACCAAAATAATGATCTTCCAATTGCTGTCCTTTGGCCGGGCTGTTTCCGATCAAGGTACGGCCGGCGAACATTAGGTCGGGACGACTCTTGAATTGCTGTTCATCAACCAAGAAATATTCCTGTTCGATGCCCAAAGAGATAGAACAAGTTTTTACGTTTTTATCAAAATAATGACAAACATCAGTAGATGCTGACTTCAAAAAGGCAACAGACTTAAGCAAGGGCGCTTTGTAATCCAAAGCCTCACCAGTATAACTCACAAATACGGTGGGAATACACAATGTCTTTGCCCCCGCCTTTGGCATGATGAAAGCTGGAGAACTAGGGTCCCATGCAGTGTATCCACGTGCTTCAAAAGTATTTCTAATACCTCCGCTCGGAAAAGAACTTGCATCGGGCTCTTGCTGAGCTAAGGCTTTTCCACCAAACTTCTCCATTCCAGTATCAACACCTGTAGGTTCAAAGAAACTATCGTGCTTTTCTGCAGTTGTTCCTCTCAATGGCTGAAACCAGTGCGTATAATGCGTTGCGCCCAACTCCAATGCCCAAGCCTGCATACCAGCAGCCACCTCGTCGGCAGTCTCTCTGCTGATGGGTTTACCATGGCTAGCCGCTTCTTGGATTGCCAAACACACTTCAGCCGATAAATAGTTAGACTGCGCGGTTGGACCAAAAACGAGGTCTGCATAATAAGTACTAATACCATTGTGATTTACCGAATACTCGGTCGTAACTGAACTGGGAGATTTTTTCGCCATTATCGTTTGTGTGTTTTCAATTGGATGGTGCAAAGTTCTTAAATAATAATTGTCAATTCTACATTTATCACATGATTATATCATCTAGTTGCCCACATCGAAATCCACAGTAAATAGGCCGACATCTTAGTTATGAACAAAAAAAACACATACTTATAGAATTTCTACATCGGCGTTCATTTACACATTAAATTCGCCCCACTAAAACAATGAGTCACTCCTCTATTAACAAGGTCACCGGTGCTGGCCTTCTGATTACCTTAGGTATCATCTTTGGCGATATCGGAACATCTCCACTTTACGTAATGAGTGCCATCATGGGCGAAAAACCCATTAACAACACCTTAATTTTAGGAGGATTAAGCGCTGTCTTTTGGACCCTTACATTGCAAACAACCATTAAGTATGTGATTCTAACCTTGCAAGCCGACAACAAAGGTGAAGGTGGCATTTTCTCCCTTTTCAGTTTATTAAGACGTCGTTTCCCCTACTTGGTCGTTGGCACGATGGTTGGAGGAGCGATGCTTTTGGCCGACGGAATTATCACCCCACCCATTTCAGTTGCATCTGCTGTAGAAGGTTTGAAATACATCAATCCAGCCAACGGATACAATTATGACCTTTCTCATATTGAAACTGTTCCCATTATTATCGTCATTATTTGCATAATATTCCTGTTTCAAAGAGTTGGAACCAATGCCGTTGGAAAATTCTTTGGGCCCATCATGTTGGTTTGGTTTTCGATGCTTGGTGTTTTAGGCTTCGGCGAAATAATAAAGCATCCAGAAGTCTTGGCCGCTTTCAACCCGATTCATGTCGTCTATTTCCTTAAATCAAGCCCCGATGCATTTGTACTATTGGGCGCTGTATTCTTGTGCACCACCGGCGCAGAAGCCTTATATTCAGACCTTGGACACTGCGGCAAGAAGAACATCCGCGTATCTTGGATATTTGTCAAAACCACTTTGCTACTGAATTATTTTGGACAAGGTGC
>CANIZU010000120.1 GCA_947472115.1 Flavobacteriales bacterium
ACCCATCCAAGAAAAAATCCTCGTCACCGCCGATACCATCGTCTTCATCAACAACCGCGTGCTCAATAAACCGGCAAACGCCCAAGAAGCCGCGGAAATGCTCACCGCCCTCAGCAATCAAACCCATACCGTTTATACGGGCGTTTGCCTCCGGAACGACATCCATTTACATACCTTCTACGACAAAACCGAGGTCACATTCCACCCCCTCAGCGCCGCCGAAATCCAACATTACATTGAAAACTTTGCCCCGTACGACAAAGCAGGTTCATACGGAGTACAAGACTGGATGGGATATATCGGCGTGAAAGGAATCCAAGGATGCTTTTACAACGTCATGGGATTCCCTGTCGCCAAATTCTATCGCGAACTATCCGCGTTTTGTCAACGCCAATAAATTCGGGTCAGTCGCAATTACTTCACCAATAAGATCGTAGCCATATTCAACGCCTTCTCGGCATTGATCAAACCACCCGTGGTGCTCAAAGTTGGAAATGCAACCTTCGTCTTTTTTGATCCAGGCAAAATTACCTTGCTGTCAACACGTGTTACCGTTTCTTCCATCACCATCTTCACATCCTTGGCCGTCATCGAAGGGTTTCGGCTCCAAATAAACGCACAAACACCTGCACAAACCGGCGATGCCATACTCGTACCATCAAAATACGCATATCCATTGTTGGGAATGGTACTGTAAATGCTCTGACCTGGCGCAAATACATCCACATTATGAGAACCGTAATTGCTAAAATCCGTTGCCAATTTTTTCTTAGGCTGACGACTCGCACCCACCTCAATCCAGTTGTCGGCAAAATTACCCCCACCCAATGAATCATTCGGATAGTTTGACGTAACATCATTGTCCTGGGAACTATTTCCCGATGCATGCACCAACAAAACACCATGATCCCTTGCATAAACAACCGCCTCATTCACCACATCCTTATCCCAAGAAAAACCCTTTCCAAAACTCATATTGATAATTTTGGCGCCATTGTCAACCGCATAACGAATCCCATTAGCCACATCCTTATCGCGCTCATCCCCATCAGGAACCACGCGAATTGCCATGATTTTCACATTGTCAGCAACACCATCCAAGCCTATTCCATTGCCACGAACCGCACCAATAATTCCCGAAACATGGGTACCATGCGATGCATCAGGCCCTGCAACATTGTTATTGCCATAACCAATTTCATGCGGATCATCGTAGTTATCGCCCACAATATCCCTAGGCTTGTAATCCAAATTGTATTGGTATTTCACCGACGCTTCCATGCCATGCATTCCCTGAATTATCGCTTCATCCAATTGATTATAACCCATCAAACTAACTACGGTCGCAATTCGATCCCTGAGTTTTTCCTCGCTCGCGTCCACTTTTAACTCTTTGATTTCCTTGCCACTAGGGGCCGCCTTGCCCAAACGAGTTGCGTAACTATGCAACGATTTCTGAAATTTTTCCATGCCCTCATACTGCGTTTTTTGCTTTTCGATGGTTCCTTCAATCTCCGTTTTCATCGACATATACTGAGCATACCCAGGACGCTGAGTGTCCTCGGCTGTAGGATTTTTAAACTGCTCACGCAAACGCAAATACACGCGGATTTTTTCCAAATGATCGTATTCTACCATACGGCCATCCTTACCACCAATAAAATTCCAACCCACTGTATCGTCCACGTATCCATTCCTGTCATCATCGATGTTATTAAATGGAATTTCATTCGGATTATGCCAAATCACATCCTTCAAATCAGGATGGTTGATATCTACCCCGCCATCAATTACCGCCACAATAATGGTCTTCGATGGCAATTTCGCCGCTGGACTCGCATACGCTGCATCCAAAGAAATGCCCATGTTTTTCTTCGATGGCTTTGAATGATACCAATGCTTGTCTGGCTTTGATTCTCCTTTTTGTGCTTGTAACACAGTGCCCATCCCTAAGATAAGCCCCAATAATATTGTCTTTTTCATAGAATTGTTTTCGATTTTTATACTCTGATTTTAACGTACTCGCTTGCAAGTTACCAAAATGCTGACAGCCTTAAATGGAATTTTCGTTGTGTCGGTTGAAAAAACCCACCGACGTAAAAAATTCTGCAAGGGCGCCCATTTAATGACATCCATCGGTGCTGTGATATATACAACAGTAAGAATCTCAAACCCATGTAGCTCCAATAATTTGCAAATCCTCCGCTTGGTGTAGGTTCTCGCATGCGACCACCGCTCATGCAAAGGCCTCGGCAACCATCCAAAAAATGGCACCCGATTCCAAGGCAACAAGGGCAACTTTGCGCCATGTGTTTCAAAAATCCACCACTTATTAGGCACCGAAATTGCTGCCAATCCACCCATTTTTAAACTCTTTGCATAATTCGCAACACCCTCCTCGCCCGGTAAATGCTCAATCACCTCAAAGCTAATCAGTCGGTCCGCCGCCGGCTCAAAGGCCTTTCCCATGATGTCCCAAACCTGAAATTCGGCATTGTCCACGCCCAATTCACGCTGCAACGCATCAAACGACGACCTATGCACATCTGCATACTCCAAACCCTTCACCGAAGCAAAATCCGCCGCCAAAGGCAAACAAGTATTTCCATTGCCACAGCCGATCTCCACCAATGTTTTATCCTTACCTAAAAAGTCAAGACCCTTTACACCTATTAAATCCGACATCCCTCGAACGAGTCTTATCCGACGTTGAACCAACAAGTCGTTCGCATCCGCAGGCTTACCCAAATAATGTCCACCTTCAATCAATGCCTTATCTACCCTGTCTGTGTTTCCCATGCAATAGCTTCTTTAAAATCTCCTTGCGAGCCGCAGCGCTCACTTTCCCAACAAATGTAATTTAAATAACAATCTCCTCAATAATATCCATCCGTGAGCAAACAAATTCGGAAGCCATCCATAGTGCTTTTCCAACACCAAATATCTCTCCTTCCAAGCTTTCTGAGTATGCTGAGCGCTGCTACCGCCCAACTCAAAATTGCTAATCACAAAGGAACTTCGGAACGATTGACCCTGCATCCGCTTTAATATTTGAATGATCCAATCCACATCCGCCGCCTGCCTATACTGCAAATCAAAACGTGGAACCAAACTCCGCTTTGCCAAAAAACTCTGATGACAAATGTTCATCCCGTACCTAAAACTTCCTCCATGCAGTCGCGCGGGAAATGGCTGCGGTTTCAACTTCGATATCAATCCCACCGGCCTTCCCGCCTCATCCATGAATTCCGTATCACCAAAAATTACATCGGGTAACTCCGCCGGCATTTCCCCCACCAATTTCTCCACCACATCCGCCGCATGAATGGTATCCCCAGCATTCATAAACCAAACATAAACACCCTTACACCGCTCCAAACCCTTGTTCATCGCATCGTAAATGCCTCCATCTTTCTCAGATACCACGACATCTATCTGATCACCCAACGATTCTAAATAAGCTACACTGCCATCCGTGCTTCCACCATCAATTACAATCCATTCAAAAGCCTTACGCTCGGTCTGACCCATAATGGAATCCGCCGTTCGGCGCAGTCCATCCAAATCATTGTAATGAATGGTGACAATAGAAAATAACAGAGGATTCGACACTGGGTTTGTCATTCGCCCACGGTTTATGCCGCTTCCTCTTCCTTCTTCATGCCTAATTGAAGTAAACTTCCAGCAACCAACAACAAAATCAATGCAGATGATGCCACCTCAATATTCAACATCATACTGCGATCTGAAGGCTCATAAACCCACACAATCTCATGACTTCCTGCCGGTACTTCCAAGCCTCTCAAAATATAATTCACACGCAAAGCCTGAGCTTCTTTTCCGTCAACAAATGCCTTCCATGCTCCGTTTTTCTCGTTGTAGTAAATCTCACTAAACACAGCCAACCCAGCATTAGAATTATTACTCTTGTATGCAATACTGTCGTTGCTATAATATGTTTGAGAAATACCGGCAGCAGAATCAAGGCTAAACGACCTTGACTGCAATGTCAATCCTTTTGAACCACCGTCAACCTTACCCGAATAATCGGCTTTTTCTATCACCGCATTCTTTTTCAAATCCATAAAATTGATATCGCTCAATGCATCTTTCGCTGTGGCCGCTTCCTTCACCGAATCCACAAACCAAGCATGTCCCAATGCCGTATTTCGAGGAACCACAATCTCAGATTTCTGATCCTGCGACAAACCAATGATATAACCGCAATTCAACATGTCCAACGCATGATTATTCATGATATCGCCAGTTCCAGTGGGTCCTGCAGCACTAATGCAATACGACATCACATCTTGGTATCTGCTCATTTTAGCTGGATGGTAACCACCCACATTCTTGTGGAATGCACCCGCCGTATTGTCGTTGAAAGTATGATTGATACCACCCCTGTAATCAATTACACGCTTGCCGTCCTTGTTATTCGCAATGATCTGGTTGTCAACCGCCGATGGCATAATCGCCTCCTCCGTTTCCTTGTCCTCCCAATTGTCGTCGGTTAAATAACGCTTAGAAACACCCATCATATCAAACGATACCATTCCAATCACCAACAATCCAGTAACCAAAGCACTTATCTGCTTCTTCAATATCATATAAATCAAGAACAACAAAGCACCCATAAACATAATGCTTCGGAATATGTCGTTCCAAACCATCGTGCTACGCAACGACTTGATTTTGGTCACCGTTTCCATTCCACCCTGTTCCGCAATTCGCTTGTCGGTCTCAGCAGCACTGAAATCCGTACCCATCGTAATCACAATCATCAACGCCACCAACACAATCGATACAATGGCAGTTAATTTCATCACACGCTGCTTGCCAGCAGCACTCAATCCGTCTTCCGCCATCAATGTGATAAAACGATGCAATCCCAATAAACCGATCATTGGCACCACAACTTGAGCAATCACCAATGCCATCATCGGCGTTCTAAACTTATTATAGTAAGGAAGGTTGTTAAATAAGAATTCATTCAATGGGAAATAGCGACCCATACCAAGTAACAGGGCGACAATAAACGTGACCAATCCAAAAATGGCCCAACGATAATTCAATACAGCTCCCTCACTTTGAGGCTTATCCTTGCGCCAAACGAACGCCAAAATCAAACCAAATACAAATAAGAACATCATCGTAGCACCCAGATAAACCGGACCACTGGTAAACTGCAAATCACCAAAATACAATGGCAAACGCGTATCACCAAAATCTGCATCGCTCACCATTTCATTGGAACTTCCGCCCTTAAAACCTGGGACCATCAACGTAAACGATTCATCCACACCGTAACTCCATGAGAATGCATATTCCATATCCAAACCCTTCTTACCCACCTGCTTGCCTTTGCTGCCATTATCAGCCTCCACCGCAGATCCACCGCGCATGGTTGCTTTTGCATAATCATTGGTATCCGACAATTTTCCGATGCAGGTTAAAACCGCCAATCCCATAGCTACGGCGGCAATTCCTGATGACATCAATACATGTTTGAAGTCCTTATTTTTTATAGCGAATGCCCATTCAACCAAGAAGTAAACGGCTACCATAATTCCCGCATAGTAGGCAATTTGATAGTGGAAATAATTCACTACCATCCCAAAAAAGAGGGCAGTGACAGCGGCACCCAACAAATATTTACGCTGACTTAACAAGGCCAATCCACCAATCACACCAGGCATCACACCCATTGCCAAAACCTTGGTGATATGACCTGCTTCGTAACTCGAAATACTGAACGTCATAAAGGCATAACCCACAGCACCCGCCGCCGCCAACCATCGATCTACCTTCACCGAAAGTAGCAACACAAACATACTTAACATCGAAACAAACAAGAAGTTGAACGGCGATTTCACCAATCCAAACAACTCTGTTACCTTGTATTTCAACAACAAACTGCTTTGCTCAACACCGGTAATCAAA
>CANIZU010000121.1 GCA_947472115.1 Flavobacteriales bacterium
GCATTTTTTACCACCCAAAGCAATGGTTCTTTTGAATTGAAAAATCTGCGTTTCGGTTTTAATATAGTGAGGAGATGGTGATCATGAACAACAAAACAATGACTGAAATGATCAAAAAAATGACGGTGGCATACATCACTACGCTGATATCTTCGCCCATTTTCGCTCAAGAAGATAGTAGTTTTTCTCTGTTCGATGAACCCAAGGCCCCAATCGCTGAGAAGGTTCAATTTGCTTTTAAGACCACGAAAGTGGTGAATCTTCAGAGCATAGAATTGATTGATGCGGGTGTTTTTGATTTCAAAATGAGCCATCGCTTTGGTGCTTTAAATAGTGGCGCAGCGAAATTTAACTCAGAGGATGCTGTGAATGCCTTTGGGCTGGATGTAGCCACAATCCGATTGGGTGGAGAATATGGAGTGAATAATAACCTAATGGTTGGCTTGGGTCGCTACAACGTAAAGTCGGAAAAAGGAGTAGATGCCTATGTGAAATATCGCCTCATGCACCAAACTTCCGACAACAAAAAGCCGCTTTCAATATTATTGATGGCTGCCGTGGATTACAAAAATACCCAATACAATAGAACCATAATTGGCATAAATGGACCCGTTTCCGTACCCTGGGGAATCACAGGCAAACAACGTCTTTCGTTCGTAGGACAAGTAATCATCGGAAAAAAAGTGAACGACGATTTTTCTTGGGTGATTTCTCCCACTGTGGTTCGTTCGGGTTTGAATCAAGTTTACAATGGATCCACTGAATCTTTTGTGTCAACTGGCGCCCCTCAAACCCAAATTGCATTGGGCATGGGCTTCAGAAATAAATTGAGCGCTCGTACATCGCTGAATATGGAATACATTCCCATTTTGAATGGAAATGGTACGTTTTATAATAGTTTTTCTGTCGGATTCGACATAGAAACGGGTGGTCACGTGTTTCAGGTTGATTTCACGAACAGCTTAGGGATGAACGAATCCTTGTTTATTTCTAGAAATGCCGATCGTTGGGGTGCTGCTGGCGTGCGATTGGGCTTCAATTTGCACCGCGTATTTACTGTGGTAGATCCGTCGCATTTTAAATAGATTTTTACATCTCGCCATATAAATTAGGGTTTCCTTTGTAAAGTCCGATCATGTATTGGCTTGCACTGGTGATTTGGATTCTCAATTCTGTATAAGACTCCCAACCGGGGATATCGGCGAGTTTGAGGGCGTGCAGGGCGTATTTGAAGCCCGCTTGTTGGTAATCTGCAATTTTGGTGCTGCGCCAATCGATCTGATGGGTATTTTGGAGGATTTTATCAGAAAAGTAATGTTTTTCCGGTTTGCTTGGATTACAAAGTGATGTTTGAATTTCACCGTCCGCGTCTGCGACTTTCACCACAATCAGGATGACATCATTGGGTGATGGTTCAAATTGACTGAGTTTTATTGTGGTTGATAATAGTGTAGTGTCTGACGTGTTATGAATGAATTGTGCGTTCAGCAGGTGGAAATCTTTCGGGGTAAACTGAGGCACACGGGGCTCGGCTAGGGTTGACCATTCGCCACCGATGAGGAATTCGTGCGCACGGGTAATTGGCTTGGGGGATTCACTGTTCTTTTTTTTGTTCGATTTCGCCGTCGCTAAAGTTGGGGTAAGATTAGTTTGCGATGGGGTTGATGTAAACGGTTCTTGGTATCGCGATGAATAATTGAAATGCGATTCTATCAATGGTAGGAGCCAAGGTTGACTGCCCGATTGAAGTCCCAAAAACACCTGGGCGCCGGGCTTTAGAGACTTGATTTTCTCAGCGATGAATCGAAGGGTTGGCCCATGGGATTCGAAATATTCTGTGGGGGTTCTGTCCGAGAATTTGTGTTTATGTAAGATTTGGCTTCTGTGGAATTGGTAATTGTCGGCCGGGCCATCAAGCCAAATGTGTAGGTCACTTTTTAATGGGATCGCCTTGAGAAGTTTCGATTGTTCCTGGGAAAAGGCGATGGATTGTTCGACGATGCGGTGATGGGTTCCTTTTCGTTCTAGGGTGAGGAACTGTTTTTGGTAGAGGGTATTGAACAGAAACAGGGCTGGAATGAGCAGCGCCAAGGGCTGGGTGAGCATTTGAAACCGGTTAATTCCGTTTTTTGTTTGCCCGAATTGATTTCGGAGTGTGGCGATGCCGGATGACGCAACCAATATGAGCAAGGGGAAGGCAAAGTACAGCGCGTTGTTTTGAAGTATGGGCGCTCGAACCACGGAATAAGTGTATCCCAAGGTGAAGACCATCAGGAAGCCCAATGTGAGCAGGAGGGTGGGTTGTTGAAGGATGCGCTTGAACGACGCTGGTTTTGGTAGATAGGCGATTCTAATGTGGAATTGTAGGGCATAGAGAATGCTGCCAACAAAGAGGATAAGGATGGGCAGGGAATGGCCGGTAGCGAATTGCAGAAATTGCCAAAGAAATTGGGGTGTGGGTTGGTTAAGCCATCCGAGTCCGCCGAGTTGAAATTGAGCGAAGGTGAGGGGCAGGTGGGGGAGATAGAATAGGAAGGCAAAGGTGACTGGCAGAAAGAGAATATAGGAGGGATGTAGACCTTGTGTATGGTTGGAAGGGTTGGTTGGGATTTTGGGTTGGATGAGAAGTAGGGCGATGAAGGATGCGCCGGCCGTTAGGCCGGCGAAATAATGGAAGTAGGCGGCGCCCGCCTGGGCGCCGCCTAACTTCATCGCGAACCAGCCCATCTGACTTGGTAGCAAAACATCGCCATTCGAATCCCTATTTTTTAATAAGCCCAATACCAAATTCCACGACCCCAATACAAATGGCAATGCAAAAATGTAAGGTCGGATCCAAATGCCCATATTGGCCTGCCACCACATTAGTCCCATCATCGCAACCGCCCAAAAAGCCGCTTCATATCCAAACAATGTTTTGGCCATGCGATGAAATTGACACAATACCCCAATAGAAAATACGGCTGTGAAAATTCGCGGCCACAAAACATCACTGCCCGCTAAAGAAATCCACCACCATATAATCGTTTGCAGTCCCGCAGGATGTCCGTCCACCGCCACCCCCTGGTGCAAATGCGCGTGCCAATCCTTGGCCTGCATCGCCCGGAAAACCGCGCTGAGCTCATCGTAACCCCAGGCCCGACCGTCGATCCCCACAAATCGGAGAGCAATACTGCCCAAAATAACCAAAATCCATCCCAGCTGAAAAAAACGAGGTGTTTTCCCAAAGGATTCTTTGATTTGTTGAAACGACATGATTTAGGTTTTTTGCTTCGATTTCTGTGCCGATGGAAATAAGATGTTGTTCAATATCAAACGGTATCCTGGGCTATTTGGATGTAAGTTCAAATCAGTGGGAGCCTCGCCCACAAAATGCTGATAATCTTCAGGGTCGTGACCGCCAAAAAACGTCCATGTGCCTTTTCCGAATTCCCCATGGAGATATCGAGCTTCATTTAGCAAAGCGTTTTCGCCCATCACCAAGACATCGCTTCGAACCAAATGGCTTCGATAGGCGGTGGTTTGACCCATAAAGCCCTTGATGGTTTTGGTGTGGTTCTGACAAAGTATGCTGGGGATCAAATCCCATTTGGCGGAGTAGTCGAATAGGGTGAATAAATCGTTTTCTTCGGAAACTGCCCTGGTCCTTGGGTCGACATCGATATTCGAGAATTCATAAAAATAGGGGTCCGAATTCAGTGCAAAGTCCTTAAAGGCGATGCAGTTGTCGAAGTTTAACTTGCTTTGCGCATTCTGATCTGCGGGTGTGCCATCGAACATACTTTCGCAGATATCGGTGGATTCCGCGGCCATGGCTATGTCGTAGGTGTCGGTGGCACTGCACATCGCAAAGAGAAATCCTCCGCCAAGCATGAAATCTCGGATTTTTTTCACGACCGCCAATTTGAGTTCTCTGTTTGATCCAAAACCGTGTTTGGCGGCCATGGCTTCTGCTTCCGCGACTTCGGATTGGTACCATGGGGCAGAGGCGTAGCTTGAGTAAAATTTACCATATTGTCCGGTAAAGTCCTCATGGTGAAGGTGTAGCCAATCGTATTCCAGGATTTTTCCGCTGAGAACTTCATCGTCGAATATCACATCGTAAGGAATCTCGGCATAGGTGAGTACTAGGGTAACGGCATCGTCCCAGGGTTGCTTGGTTTTGGGAGAGTACACGGCGATTTTAGGGGCATTGAGCAGTTTTACCGCGTTTAGGTTGGCCGCAGGGTCTTGGACTTGGGTGATGATGGCGTTGGCCGCGGCATCGGAAATGGTTTCATAGGAAACGCCTCTAACTTTGCATTCGCGTTCGGCGTCTTGGGAATATTGAAACATGAATGAGCCCCCGTTGTAGTTGAGCAGCCATTGAACTTCTTGTTTTTGTTTGAGCAGCCAAAATGCAATTCCATACGACTTTAGATGATTTTTTTGCGATTCATCCATGGGAATGAGAATTTGCATGGCATGGGCCGTGGTGCTGAAGGCGAAAAGTAATAGGAGTGTAAGTTTGAGCCTCGACATGCTGTTTAAATCCCAAAGATAATTGAAGAAAATGCGGTTTTGTTTTTATTGGAACGATTTTTCACCTATAATTGCGATGTAGTTCTGAATTGCGCGTCTGCAATCCAACCAAATCTAAGTATTATTTATCCCTTAAAATTCTTGTATACTATTATTATTTATGGCCGATAGACCAGATTTCTCTAAAATGAGTGTGGGTGATTTGCGTACCCTTGCTGAATCCCTAAGTGTTGAAAACACTGCCAAAATGAAAAAGGGCGATTTGATCGCGAGTATTGAAATGAAGGCAACCGTGGTTGCTGGAGTTAAGGATACTACTGATTCATCTGAAAAGCCTTTGGTAAGTGAAACCCCTGTTGCAAATGTTGGAAACGATGCGAATGAAACTGCGGGAAATTCCGATGATGCCGATGGAGGTCGGCGCGGCCGCAGGCCGCGCAAAACAGCCGAAGAGTTGCAAGCCGAGAAATTGGCTTCTGTAACCCCCGATGGTGAAGCGGTGCTCAGACATCCTGCCAATCCAAGGCCAGTAAATCAAACCAATGTCGATCCAAATCCATCCAAACGAAACCAACAGCCCAAGCCGTTTCAACGACATAGGGAAGTAGGAGCGGAAGCAGATAGAACCGCCATCGAAACGGAAAACTCAGAAGTTCGTGAAACGGGTGTGGCGCCAGCTTTGAACAATACTGAAAATAGAGAAGTTCGAGAAGTTAGAGAGCCTAGGCAAAATCGTGAGCCTCGCGGTCCGCGTGAAGACCGCCCGGTTAGAAATGAAAATACGCCCCGTGAACAAAGGGAGACCAGAGAGCCGCGCGAAAATCGTGAGCCTAGGGAGAATTTGTCGCCACGACCTGATAACCGCGAACCTCGTGAAAATCGTGAACCCCGCGAAAATGCTCCGCGCAATGAAAATCGTGAGAATACACCGCCACGCAACGAAAATCGCGAACCTCGTGAAAATCGCGAGCCGCGTACTGAGAATTTAGAAAATACCGTTATAGCGCCTACACCCCGACCAGAACCCCAACTTACTCCAGACGAAAAGCGTAGGAGAGAGGCATTGGCACTGTTTACCGACATGGATGGTGTGGTATCTACCCAAGGTGTTCTGGAAACTGTGCCCGATGGATACGGTTTTTTAAGATCCCCAGATTACAATTACGTTGCATCACCCGATGATGTATATATCCCTGGTTTTATGATCAAACAAAATGGTCTAAAAACGGGCGATACCGTTCGCGGAAGCATTCGTCCGCCAAAAGAAAATGAGAAATATTTCTGCTTGGTGAAAATCGAAAGTGTAAACGGACGTACCCCAGAGGAAGTAAGAGATCGCGTTGCGTTTGAGCACCTAACGCCTTTGTTCCCTGATGAGAAATTGAA
>CANIZU010000122.1 GCA_947472115.1 Flavobacteriales bacterium
ACGCGGTTTTCGTTGTTTTTGATTTCTTTTGGAACGCCTATGATCATGATTTTAAAGTGGCGCAAAGATAAGCGATAAGTTTAATATTCCTTAAAGTCCAAGCTTCTTACTTGTTCCTTTGTCGATGGCGTCTTTGTGCAACATCACCGAAATGGTTTTGTATCGGAAATACGATTCACTTACATAGAAGTATCCACCGAGTGCGTTCCCAGTGCCCCAAGAGTTTTTTACCAAGAAATAGGTGCCTCCGTTTTTCTCTGTCGACATACCTACGATATGCATGCCATGGTCGTCCGTGGTGGTTTGTTTATCAAACGCGGCCTGACGTAATTCTGGGGTAATAGTGAGTTCCGCCACAGGCTGAGAAAACGCATTGCCTTCTTTTTTAGCACCCGCATCATTAAAACCTACATTGTCGGTCCCAATTTTTTTAATCGTTGATTCATCCGCAGGAACAATGGCCAAACCATCGCGGAAAGAGAAGCCTTTTTCGCTGACATCCGCAGCCCAAGCCACAGTGTATCCTTTGCTCAGAGCAGATTTAACAGCGTTGGTGAATTCATCCAAGGGTAAGTTGTAGACTCGGTCCATCGACCAGTTGTCGGGGATTTCAATCACAAAATTGCTATACAAGGGGTGATGCGTGAAGCTTGATAGAGCCACGTAATCGTTCATGTTTAAGCCGATCGCAGCGGAAAAAGATTGTGGGGTATAGGACTTTCCTTCGTAAGTGAATTCTTTGGGGATGGGGCCGAGGTAAGCGTCCAAAATACCTTCAAATGCGGGCAGCCAATTTTCGGAGTAGGTGCCGGGTTCTCTTTTTACCAGGGCCGACATGTATCCTTTTAGTACGGCGATCATTTCGCTATGGTCATGTTTTGTCGCGCCATTTTTAAGGCCGGTGTAAACAGATTCTGGCACGATGCCATATTTGGATACGATGTTAGGGATGTCCCAACCTTCACCGCCTTGTTCAAAGCTGTGGTTGCCGTTCATGCGCAAATAGGTTTTGGCTTTTTCGGTGTAGGCGCATCGGGCGACATACATCTGACTTAGGTTGTATTCTCCTTTTCCCATGCGGATCAATTCGCTTTCTAGCAACGAGAGTGTGCTATAACTCCAACAGGTTAGAGTTTTGCACTGGTCTTCCACGGGGGCGGCTTGTAAAATTTTACTTGGGGTGAAAAAATAACTACTACCGGTTTTATTGATAGAGTAGTCGATGGTTTTGGTTTCGATCTTTGCGGCATCTTGCGCCCACAAAGGGGTTGTGCCTAAAGCGATGACAATTGCGAGAAGATTTGATTTCATAGCCATGCGAAAATACAGATTTTAGGCAAGGCTTTTAACAGTGCACCAAATGGCGGTAGAAATTACTCTTTAAATGGGCTTCTAATTTGATAACTTTTGGTTCGATGGAAGAATTTCTTGTACCCTTTTATGAGTGTCATTAGGATTTTGCCTTTGGTGAAAAACAGGTAACTATTTTCCACGGGGATGGCTCCCATCGTGCTTTTTATTTCGGTAGCGGTTCTGCCCAAACACACAAACTGGGATTGGTTATCGATGCCATGGCGAATCACATCGTACATCATTCTTTGGTAAAGGGAGTCTTCCGCTGCCTCATCGGTGAGTCCTAAATGCATCGCATAGGTACCGTGATCGCTGTCGATGGCACTTACGAAACCACAAAGCATCGCGTTTTTGTAATAACCCCAAACTTTAAAATCGTCCTTTAACGTCCTAACGAAGGTGTGTAACATGGCTGAAATGTTGGGAGAAATGGCCAAGGTTTTATCTTTCAAGGTATGCCCAAGCATCTGTGCGCATTGGGGAATCCACTCGTTTGCTTCTTGGATTGATAATGGCTGGACGGAATAATTCTCGGTTGTTTTGAGTACTTTGTTGGTCCGAACGCGGTATTTTGAACTCATGTTTGAAATGTAATCTTCAAACGTTTTCCATGATTCTCTTATTTCCAGATTCATGAATGGCTCGGCCGAAATCGTTACTGCATTGGAAAGTGAAGGCGAGCCGAGGACATTTATTATTTGAACGCCGCAGTTATTGGCATCCTCGATAACGGCATGGCCTGAATTATAAATTTCTGGGAATTGTAGACCTGGGCTGCATGCGTTTCCGGCATAATGAATAAAACCCTTTGTGCTCAACAAGTTCACGCCCTTTAATATTGTCCGATCTACATATTTACCTGTGGGTTTGGACAATTCCAAATAACTATAGGGGAAGGGTTTCCCGTCCAAATATAGAGTTCCGCCAAAATTGCCGAAAGCTGACTGTAATTGAGAAAATTTGGAAAAATCTATGGGTTTCAAAAGGGGAGTATCTAGCGGATTAACAAAGCCCGAAGGGTGTTTGTTTTGAGGATGGCAAAATTGGTGTAAATGAGTGCTGATTCCAAGTGTTTAGGGGGAAGAATTCAAAATTGCCGACGAAAGATGGTTCTAAATCGTTAATTGGAACATTTGGGTATTTCGCTTGTGGCAAAATTCTTGTAGGTTTGTAATTCTAGCATAAAATTTCAATTGAAGTATTCTAAGATGAAACAAACATTCACAATTTTACTATCCGTGGCCATGGCCGCTGTCGTTGTCCCGGTTTCGGCGCAAACATCGGGCAAAGGCAAAAAGAAAACCCCAACTCCAACACAAGTTGCGCCTACTAAGAATATCGCAGCGCAGCGACTGGGGATGTATAAAAAATTCTCCCTAAAAACGGATACCGCATTGTTGTCGGTTGCGGAACGCGAATGTATTACCCACTTGATAAAGGCAGCGCAAATTGCCGATCGTATTTTTTGGAAACAAACCTATGGTGATAAGGACCAATTCCTTAAAGGAATAAAGGATTCTTCGGAGCGCAAATTTGCAGAAATCAATTATGGTCCTTGGGATCGTTTGAATAACAACGAACCTTTCATGAAGGGTTATGGTCCAAAGCCCGACGGAGTTAATTTTTATCCCCGCGATTTTTCTATGGATGGAATAGATCCCAACATGTTGGATTTTGTTAAGGGCCCATATTCGGTTGTGCGCGACTTTAAATTGCCTGGTCCAATTGATCCTAGCAAGCATAAAGATGGTCCAATTTTCCCCGAGCCTATGGGATTGCCAATTTCCACTTCTTCCGGTAAGCAATATGAGGTATTAAAGTATGGTGAGTTTTATCGTGAGGATGTGATGAAGTTGGGTGATGAAATGCATGCGGCCGCCGAAGCGATTATGAAAGAAGACAAGGAATTTGGTATGTATTTGAAAGAGAGAATGGGTGCCTTGATGATGGATGATTACATTGGAAGTGATATTAAATGGTTGGGTTTGAAAGGTCACTTGGATTTTGTGATCGGACCGATTGAGAATTATGAAGACAAATTATTGGGTCAAAAAACTTCTTATGAGGCCTATGTTTTGGTAAGAGATAAGGAATGGGGTGCCAAATTGGATAAGTTTATTGCCTACTTGCCTAGTTTGCAAGCGGGTTTGCCCGTTTCTGCAGAATACAAGCCAGATTTGAACGCAGTTGTCGAAAGCAATGGAAACGGTGCCGTAGAAATGCAAATAAATGAGCCAGGATTTCCGCCAATGGATGGTACACAAAAACCCTTGAGTCAGTTGGCTGTTTTTGATGTGGTTTACTATGGTGGTGATTGTAATTCCGGTAGTAAAACAATTGCAGTGAATTTGCCAAATGATGAGCGAATCCAGAAGAATTTTGGAACACGTCGTTCACAATTAAAGAATACCATGCAGGCAAAATTTGAGAACATGGTTGTCCCAATTTCTCAACGTGTGATTTTGCCATCGCAGCAAAAACACATTACCTTTAATGCATTTTTCTCCAATGTGATGTTTCATGAAGTGGCGCACGGTTTGGGCATCAAAAATGTGGTGAATAATCCTAAACTCACCGTGAGAGAAGCTCTCGGCGCCGATTACTCTGCCATCGAAGAGTGTAAAGCCGACGTTTTGGGTCTTTACATGGTGACTCAATTGTTTGATAAAAAGGAGTTGGAAGGGTCGTTGGATGATTACTACGTCACTTTTGTTGCCAGCGTATTCCGCTCGGTGAGATTTGGTGCCGCATCAGCCCATGGCAAAGCCAACATGATCACATTTAATACGTTGTTGCAGCGCGGCGCTATCGCCGTAGAAGAAAAAGGCAAAGCCCAAGAGGATGGTGGCGCAGAAAAAAGATGGTATAAAGTTGACGTTGAGAAAATGCGTCAGGTAATTTCTGATTTGGCCGCTGAACTTTTGATTTTACAAGGCAACGGAGATATGACTGCTGTGACAGCTATGTTAGACGGCAGAGGGGTGATTGGTGCGCCTTTGCAGATGGATATCAAGCGTATTGAAACGGCGGGTATTCCTGTTGATTTGGTATTTGATCAAGGCATTGAAACTTTGGGTCTAACTAAATTTTATAAGCCTTTGCCTGAAATGAAAATGCAGAATATGGGTGGAAAAGGTAAGCCTGGCATGGGTGGCCCTGGTCAAGGCGGCCAAGGTGGTCCTGGTGGTCCTGGTGGCATGGGTGGTCCTGGTGGCATGGGTGGTCCTGGTCAAGGTGGTCCTGGTCAAGGCGGTCCTGGAATGGGCGCTCCAGGTCAGCCAAATATCCCCGGCCAAGGTGGTCCTGGTGGACAAATGCCTCCCCCTCCTCCATTGCCAAAAAAATAAGTGCAGTAATTTTTGCTTGGTTTATAAGGATTTGAAGAGTGATTGTAATCGAAATTTGAAGAGAAATAACGTATGAGATTTAATAAATGGGTGGTACTAACCTCCACGTCGATGATGTTGGCCTTGTTTGTTTTTTGTAGCAACAAGAAATTTGGTGATAATGATGGTTTCTTAGGTTCCCTGATGCGCATGCTTTCCGAAGCACATTATCAGCCGAAGGCCATTGACGATCAGTTGTCTGGAGAGATCTTCACCAACGTGATTAATAACTTGGATCGCGACAAGCACTTTTTTACCCAAGGGGATGTCGATAAGTTGTCGGTTTATAAAACATCCATTGACGATCAGATTCAGGCGGGAAAATTCGATTTTTTTGATTCTACTTGGACTCTGTTAATGAAGCGATTGGATCAACTTGATCCGATGATTCAGTCATCACTTGCTCAACCATTTAATTATCAAACAGACGATTCATATACGGTTTATGACGATGTTGTTGCCTTTCAACCCGATTGGAAAACGCTAGAAACTGATTGGACCAAGTGGTTGCAGTTTCAATCGATGGAAAGACTGTCGCGCAAAGTAGAAGCCCAGAAGAAACTGAAGGATTCGGCCGGCATCGCCAAGCAAAAACCCTATGATACCTTGGAATTGCAAGCGCGTAATGAAACCAAAAAGTTCTACATCGACTGGTTTAAGCGTTTGAGAAAAATGGATCGCAGAGATCAACTTTCTATGTATGCCAATGCGATTGCCGAAATCTATGATCCCCATACCAACTATTTTCCACCAGAAGACAAGGAGAATTTTGATATCAGTATGACGGGCAAATTGGAGGGTATTGGTGCCACACTTACCGAGCGCGATGGCTATGTGAAGGTGGAACGCATCGTACCAGGCAGCGCCAGTTACCGTCAGGGAGAACTGAAAGCGGGTGATTTGATTTTAAAAGTGGCCCAAGGTTCGGCCGAAGCAGTGGATATCGTAGATATGAAATTGGACGACGCCATTCAGTTGATTCGCGGTAAAAAAGGTACGGAAGTGCGTTTGACAGTGAAAAAGCCAGACGGCAGCGTTGTGGTAATTCCGATTATCAGAGAAGTGGTTGTGATTGAAGAGAGTTTCGCGCGCAGTGCACTGTTGAAATACTCAGGAAAGACCTTTGGTTTGATTCATTTGCCGAG
>CANIZU010000123.1 GCA_947472115.1 Flavobacteriales bacterium
CTATGTCAGTCAAAAATTGGTCTATAAGGAAGATAGTATCATCAACTTCAGAAAACGTATGCTCGATGAATATAAATCTCAAATGTCGAACTCGATGTTTGAATCTTCCATCGCTTATGGTGATTCAGTGGGAAATCATATCGTAAAATGGTCAAAAAAGGATTCATTTGCATACTTTAGAGGACGTGAATTTTTCTTAACTCGTAATAAGCCCGGTTCTTGGGAGCCGACACCACCCGACTTCATGGAAGCTATCGAACCCAATTGGGGTAAAATTAGACCCGTATTGGTTAAGTCGGTCCGTGATTTCACTTGGGAACAACCCGAAACATTCTCAACAGATAAAAAATCTCGTTTTTACAGCATAACCAAAGAAGTTTACGATACCGTAAATGTGAAGAATCCGGCCAATTTAGAAATTGCGCTGTATTGGGACGATAATCCGAATGCGTCGGTTCACTACGGCCATGCTACCATAAATATTTTGAAGGTGAGTCCAGCTGGACATTGGTTGTCGATGTTTTCAACTGTAGCACGACAGAAGAATTACAGTTTGATTGAGACGGCAGATGGTATGATGCGTCTTTCATCAGCAATTTTTGATGCGTTTATCACTTGTTGGTATGTAAAATATCAAACCGACTATGTACGACCTATTTCGGCGATACATCAATTGATTGATTCAAGTTGGGTTGCGCCAATACAAACACCTGGATTTCCGGAATACCCATCTGGTCATAGCGTTGTTTCGAGTGCCGCAGCAACTGTGCTAACAGCTCAGTTTGGCGAATATGAATTTACAGATAGCGCTGAGGCCGAGTTTGGACTAGGCATTCGACGGTTCAAGAATTTCAGAGAAGCCAGCAATCAAGCCTGTGTATCTAGACTTTATGGCGGGATTCACTTCATTGATGCAATTAAGAACGGAAAAACATTAGGTAACTCCGTAGGGGAATACCATGTGAATCACTTAAAGACCAAGAAGTAATTGGATTACAATGATGCCAATCGCTTCGTAATCAATGCGATTTTCTCTTGTGCATCAGCCAATTTCTTACGTTCCATGTCAACTACTTCCGCTTTTGCATTGGAAACGAATCTTTCATTACTTAGTTTTTTAAGTACCGATTCTGCAAAACCTTTATAATACGCTAGGTCCTTATTAAGTTCCTCCTTTTCCTTTTCAGGATCAATGGTTTGGTCTAATTCGCACCATACTTCGTAAATGCCTACCAAAATGGGTTGACCATTAAGTATACCATCTGATGCGATCACATGGATTTCTACGTTCGCCAATTTCTCAATTAGGCTCGCATTGTCATTTAGAACTGAAGCGTTTTCAGGAATCCATAATTGAATGCACTCTTTGGGCGACAAGCCTTTGGTATTGCGTAAATTCCTGATTTCAGAGACCAATAACAATGGCTCCATGGGAAAAGACGATAAATTATTGATGGCCTTAGGATAGTCGCTAATAACCAATGGTTTATCTGGATTACCTTGATGGATCGCATGGTGTATTTCCTCAGAAATAAATGGCATATAAGGGTGTAACATTGCCATCAATTGACCGAAAATTGTTTGGGTTTCGAGCAGGGTATTCTTTGCTATTGGTTCACCAAACGGAGGTTTCACTGCTTCCAAATACACTGCACAGAAATCGTCCCAAATCAATTTATAAATATTCATTAGTGCATCGGACAATTTAAATTCCGCAAAGAACTTTTCGTTCTCAATTAACACTTGTTGAATTCTACTATCAATAAAGACCTTCGCTTTCTTTGCGGCATCTGTACTTGGATGTTCCACCACTTCCCAACCCGTCATCAATCTATATGCGTTCCAAATTTTGTTACAGAAATTACGTCCTTGCTCTATCTGAGATTCATCAAATAAGATGTCGTTTCCGGCGGGCGCACATAGCAACAATCCCATCCTAACAGCATCGGCGCCGTACTTTTCGATCAATTCGAGCGCATCTGGGCTATTGCCGAGACTCTTACTCATTTTTCGACGCTGCTTATCACGGATCAAGCCTGTGAAATACACGTTTTTGAAAGGCATTTTACCTTCAAACTCATACCCCGCCATGATCATTCTTGCTACCCAGAAAAATAGAATATCTGGACCGGTTACTAGATCATTTGTGGGATAGTAATAATCTAACTCTGCTTTATTTGCATCTTTTCCAATCCCATCAAACACGGAAATTGGCCATAGCCATGAACTAAACCAAGTATCTAATACATCTGGATCTTGATTAATTTCATTTGCGTTGACTTTAATGCCTTTTGCTGCAAATAATTCTACGGCGGATTCAACTGTTTTGGCGACAACAAATTCACCAGAATTATTATACCATGCTGGAATTCTATGCCCCCACCATAGTTGTCGTGAAATATTCCAATCCTTCACATTTTCCATCCAATGACGGTAGGTATTTTTCAATTTAGCTGGATAGAATTTAATTTCATCGTCCATAACAGATGAAAGTACTTCTGGATTATTCTTCATGAACAATTGCATGTCCATAAACCACTGGGTACTAATCCTTGGCTCTACAACGGCATCTGTCCTTTCGCTATAACCCACATTGTGTGAGTAGTTCTCTTGTTTAAAAAGGAGGCCTTCTTCTTTCAGTTTTTTCACCCACATTTTACGGGCAACGAATCGATCTTCACCCACAAATAATTCGCCGGCAGCGGAAATCGTTCCATTGGCATTCAAGGTATCAATGACAGGCAAATGAAATTTCAATCCAATGTTGTAATCGTTAATATCATGTGCTGGGGTTACCTTTAAAACACCGGTACCAAATTCTATATCGATATAATCATCTGCAATAATCGCAACTTCCCTACCAATTAGCGGAACCATAACTTTCTTCCCAATTAGCCCTTGATATCTTTCATCATTGGGATTCACACAAACTGCCACGTCGCCAGCAATTGTTTCTGGCCTCGCGGTTGCAACCATCAACTCGCCATCAAAGTCAACCCCTTTATAAATCACTGTGAAAAGTTGATCCTGTGTATCCTTAAAAATCACCTCTTCGTCACTCAAGGTAGTTTGTCCCGCCGGATCCCAATTAACCATTTTTGTACCACGATAAATGAGTCCTTTGTTATATAAGTCGATGAAAACCTCAATGACTGCATCATAAAGAGAAGGCTCCATGGTGAATCGTGTTCTATCCCAATCACAGCTAGCGCCCAATTTTTTTAATTGATCTAAAATAATTCCACCATATTTATCCTTCCATGCGTAGGCATGCGATAAGAATTCTTCCCGTGTTAAACTTGACTTAGGAATACCTTGTTCGGCGAGTAATTTAACAACTTTGGCTTCCGTAGCAATACTTGCATGGTCCGTTCCAGGCACCCAACACGCATTAAATCCTTGCATGCGTGCTCTTCTAACCAATACGTCTTGAATGGTATTGTTGAGCATGTGTCCCATATGCAAGATACCTGTTACGTTTGGTGGCGGGATTACAACTGTATATGCGGGTCTATGGTCTGGTGTAGAGTTGAAAAACCTCTGATCTAACCAGTATTGATACCATTTATCTTCTATGTCTGCGGGATTGTATTTGGCGGAAATTTCCATTGTTTCAAAATTACGATTAATGAACTTTATTTGATTGAGATATTATTACGATGTACAAGAAAAAGGCCACTCGTTTGAGTGGCCTTTCCATATAGTTTTTGTTTAAAATTAAACGCCTACATCGTGGTGAACCGACTCTTCTAAGAATGGGTGATTGACGGCAATCAATCCACGCTTAGTAAGTGCTGTGAATACCCACCACATAAAGATACCACCAACCAATAACAACATTCCAATTTCCATGAATCCGAATGTCATTCCCGTTCCAAATACACCAGGAGTTACCATCAACCATACATCATGGTAGTGACCAATAATCATGATGCTACCAATGATAGCAAGGACGTATCTATTTCTCTTTGCAGAACGCATCAACAAACCAAGGAATGGAATACAGAAGCACATAAAGAAGTTACCCAAGAAATTGGCTTTGTAATCTTCAAAACGAATCTGATAGTAAGCCATTTCCTCAGGGATTTGTGCATACCATATCAATAGATACTGAGATAACCACAAGTAAGCCCAGAATACAGTGAAGGCAAACATGAATTTACCCAAATCATGCATGTGTTCGTTTGTAACGATGCCCAAGTAACCTTCTTTCTTCAAATAAGCAACGATAAAGGCCATGATGGTGATCATCGTTACCCAATGTGTTACGAAATTATAGAAACCGAAGATCGTTGAATACCAGTGCGCATCAACTGACATGATAAGCAACCAAGCCACAACAGAAATTGTAAACCCGAATAATACGGCAAAACCGGCACTGAAACTGATACTCTTTTTAAAGAAGCTTGAATCGCCCTTAGTTGCATTGTCTTCAGCGACAGACAGGCTGCGAAGTTTACGCATCATGACATACCAAATAACAACCAATACTGTTGGGAAAATGAATAACATATTTGAATTCAAGAAACCAGATTTACCCACCAAAACTTTATCGTATCCGGCATCACCAGGCTTCAAACCGAGGTGCTCATAGTGAACCCAATGGTAGATTTCGTTCTTTCCCATAAACAATGCGATCATTAAAATCACAAAAGCCACTGGGATAAATGTCATAATTGCCTCAGGTACGCGTTTGATAGACGACGACCAACCTGCATTTGCAACATACTGAATCGCATACCACATAACAGCAGTCAACGAAATCATTAGGAAGAAATAACCAACGATAAGCATGTTCGCCCAAATACGGGTTGATGCTGGTTTATCTTGATGATGAAAAACAACACGTGGTCCAAATTTCTCGTTAGGAACGTTGCCGTGCTCTTCTTCGTGCGATGCTGATGCAGCAGTACCATGCTCTTCTCCATGAACGGTTGCTTCACCGTGTGTTTCATGGCTTGCAGCAGCTACTGTGGTTGAGTTATGATTTTCACTATGGTTATCCATAGTGGCGATACCAATTCCTGTAAGGATTAAACCCAAAACCATTAATATGATTGAGAATCTTTTAGCCTTCGGTGAAAAAACAAATTGCTCTTGTTTTACTTCAATTTCATGATGTCCGTGTCCCATGCTTCTTCGCTTAATTAGTTTTAGCCATTGTTGAGTCGGTTGCTAATACTGCTGACGCGGCAGAACCACCTTGATAACCCAAGTATTTTACATATTTAATCACTTTCCAACGATCCTTTGGAGACAATACCGAAGCATGACTTCCCATATTGTTTTTACCATACGTTAGAGTGTGATAGATTTTTCCTTCAGGCAAAGTTTTGATATACTCATCATTATAACCTTTCCAAGTTGGCTTTAGAGTAGATACCTTTTTGAATACTTCACCATCATTGTTACCGGTGCTACCATGACAAGGAGTGCAATAGATGTTATACATATATTGACCTCTTCCATCTTCTAGAGTTGCTTCGGCAGGCGCGGATAATGCAGCAGATGCTTCATATCCATCACCAGTGTTTTCCAAATTGTACTTGTAATCCAATTTTCCGATAGCTACAGTTCCAGCAACAGGCTCTCTCATATTCATTCCATAAGGATTTACAAGATTGCTATCGCCTTGACTGTATGCTTCATACCCTTTTGAATAGTACATATCCGGGGCGTATTCCGTGCCGGGATTGTTACCACGACTTACACAACCGCTCATCAATGCCGATGCAGCGATTGATCCGAACAAAATATATAGTTTGTTGTTCATGTTGATCTAATTAAATTACAGTTTGTACACCATTTTCAAATTCGCGCATTTCAACAGCACCACCCTTTTTCATCATATCCAAAATGGCTTTTTCATCCATTCC
>CANIZU010000124.1 GCA_947472115.1 Flavobacteriales bacterium
CCACAATTTACCCACAATGTTTGAGTGCTTGAGTTAAATATACGAAATTTGAATCCTTGAAGTGAATGCACAACTAACCCCCGCACTTTTAGTGCTACAAGATGGTACCGTTTTCGAAGGTACAGCCATTGGCAAGATTGGTACAACTACCGGCGAAATTTGTTTTAATACAGGAATGACTGGTTATCAGGAGGTGTTTACCGACCCTTCTTATTTTGGCCAGATCCTTGTAATGACATCAGATCACATCGGAAACTACGGAGTTCACGATGAGGAAATTGAAAGCGATGGTATAAAAATCGCGGGTCTTGTCTGCAAGAAATTCTCACACAATTATTCGCGTAAAAATGGCTCTGATAGTTTAGATAGCTATTTTATGTCGAACGGGTTGGTGGGCATCTCTGAAATCGATACGCGTCAGCTAGTTCGCCATCTAAGAGAAACAGGAGCGAAGAATGCAATCATCTCTTCGGAAAACTTTGATGTCGCTTCGTTACTTGAACAGCTCAATGCAGTTCCTTCAATGGATGGTTTGGAGTTGGCGTCGAAGGTGTCAACTGGCGCTTTTCATACCATGGGCAATGAGGATGCGCCTTTGCGCGTTGCTTTGTTGGATTATGGGAATAAGTTAAATATCTCGCGTTGCTTAGTAGATCGTGGTTGTTATTTGGGAATCTTCCCCTGGAACGCAACGGCGGTAGAAGTAATGGCGTGGAATCCGGATGGCTTGATGATTAGCAATGGCCCTGGAGATCCAGCGTCGATGGATTATGCGATCAAAGCGGTAAAAACCATAGTAGATTCGGGAATGCCAACTTTTGGAATCTGTTTAGGACACCAGTTGCTGAGTTTGGCGAGCGGTTTAAAAACATATAAAATGCATCACGGTCACCGTGGATTGAATCACCCGGTAAAGAATTTGGTTACGGGTAGAAGTGAAATCACAAGTCAGAACCATGGTTTTGCTGTGGAGTACGATGAAAATTTGAGTTCAACAGTTCAATTAACCCATATCAATTTGAATGATGATACGGTGGAGGGGATTGCGCGATTGGATGTTCCTGCCTTTTCTGTGCAGCATCACCCAGAAGCATCGCCCGGACCCCATGACTCGTTGTATTTATTCGATCAATTTGTAGAAATGGTTCAAAAACATAAAAAATAATCATGAGCGAAATAACCCATATTCAAGCAAGACAGATTTTGGATTCTAGAGGCAATCCAACAATTGAAGCAGAAGTTTTCACCGAAGACGGTGGATTTGGAAGAGCTGCTGTGCCATCAGGTGCTAGTACTGGTATCCATGAGGCGGCGGAATTGCGCGACAATGAAATGGATGTCTACCTTGGAAAAGGTGTGATGCAGGCTGTTGAGAACGTGAACGGTCAGATTTCTGAAGCCTTGGAAGGTATGGAAGTGTGTGCTCAAAATGAGATTGATGCCATGATGATCGACATGGATGGCACACCTAATAAATCCAGGTTGGGTGCCAATGCGATTTTGGCAGTGTCGTTGGCCTGTGCAAGAGCTGCGGCCGATGAGTTGGGAATGCCATTGTATAAATACGTTGGTGGCGTGAATGCAAATGTTTTGCCTGTTCCAATGATGAACATTCTGAACGGTGGTGCGCACGCGGATAACAAGATTGATTTTCAAGAGTTTATGGTCATGCCTGTAAAGGCAGAGAGCTTCTCTCACGGTTTACGTATGGGTGTTGAGGTTTTTCATCATCTAAAATCGGTATTGAAGTCGGCTGGTTATAGCACAAATGTGGGCGATGAAGGGGGGTTTGCACCTAATATTCAAAGCAACGAAGAGGCAATCGAAATTGTGTTGAGGGCGATTGAAAAGGCAGGATACCGTCCGGGTGAGGATATTTTCATTGCCATGGATGCTGCAACGAGTGAGTTTTACGACGAGAAGACGGGTTTGTATACCTTTAAGAAATCGGATGGTCGCGTGTTTACCGGTGATCAAATGGTAGATTACTGGGCGGATTGGTGTAACAGATATCCAATTGTATCGGTGGAGGATGGTTGTGCTGAGGACGATTGGGCGAGCTGGAAAAAATTGACAGATGCGGTTGGAAGTAAGGTTCAGTTGGTGGGCGACGATTTGTTTGTGACCAATGTGGATCGTTTGCAGCGCGGAATCAATGAAGGAATTGCCAATAGTATTTTGATTAAGGTGAATCAGATTGGAACGTTAACCGAGACCTTGAATGCGATTCAGTTGGCGACACGTCATTCCTATAGCAACGTGATTAGTCATCGCAGTGGTGAAACAGAAGATTCTACGATTGCTGATTTGGCGGTTGCGATGAACAGCGGACAGATCAAGACGGGTAGTGCTTCACGTTCCGACAGGATGGCGAAATACAATCAGTTGTTGCGTATTGAGGAGGAGTTGGGAGAGAATGCGATTTACGCCGGCAGTATGTTTAAGTATTGTTAAGATTTTCGATACAAAGAGAAAAAAGGCCCGCTGCGCGGGCCTTTTTTTATGCATAATTTTTGCGACTCTCGGTGTGATTTGATATCTTGCAATTTCATGCTTACTAGACAGTTCAAACAATTTGTATTGATTGGCATTTTTGCCGTCAGTTTTAAAGCGAATGCTCAAAATTCTGTTCCTACATTAACCAAAGCCAAAGTTCTTCAAACCGCCATGGATCTAGCGGCGGCCGGGAAATGGGGATTGGTGAAGGAAGATATGGCCGCCGCTCAAATTCAGGATTTATATCGTGATGGCAGCGGGGTAACTCATGCTTATGTTTTGCAAACCATTCAAGGCGTTCCCGTAATGAATGGTGTAATGGGTCTGCATTTTAACATAAATGGTGATTTATTGTACTCTACCAATAGAACCGTGGCACACGCATCGGACCACTTGATAGGGTCATTCGCATCTTTGGATAAGGAAGTACTTGGCGCAAAAGCCATCGAACAAGAAAATATCTTGGCTCGCAACGTGATTTCAGATGGCAGCAACGAATCGTCGATTTTCCCTACAGCCGGAATCAAATGGCAACCGATGACCATCGGAACTCAATTCGATGAAACAAAGTTCTATACTCAAATGATGGCCTGGCCCAACGAAAAGGGAGATTTGATCGCCTCTCAGTATTTTGTGTTCTATAATTCTGCAACCTCGGACTGGGTGAATTTGTGGATCGATGCTGCGGGTAAGATCTTGCAACGACATAGTTGGACCGTTCATTGTACCCCAAAAGCAGTATCTGCAGAGGATAAAAATATTGCAAACCAAGCTTCATTATCGGCCCTAGAAGCAAATCGTCCGCTCATCGGAAAAAGCGTTTCTCAAAATTTATTATTATCAGGTAGCAAGCCCCTACAACGCCGCGGCGATGGTGCAACTTATAAGTCATTCTCTTTCCCAACGGAAAGCCCTTTGTATGGCAGTCCTTCTTCTTTGACAAGTCCCGCCGACGCCCAAGCATCGCCTTTTGGATGGCATGATGTGGATGGCAAAGCCGGTGCGGAATACACCATCACTCGCGGTAATAATGTCTATGCTTCGGAAGATGCTGCAGGAAAAAATTCCCCAGGAAAATCACCCGACGGTGGCGCTTCGTTGGCTTTCAACCTGGCCTATGACCCCGCCGAACCCAATCCCGTGAATTATCAAGATTTTGCCATCAGCAATCTGTTTGTGGTGAATAATTTTATGCACGATATTTCACAACATTACGGATTTGATGAGCCAAGCGGAAATTTCCAAAAGACCAATTACGATGGTTTTGGTGCTGGAAATGACGCAGTGAATGCAGATGCACAGGATGGCAGTGGAACAAACAATGCAAATATGTCGTCGCCCCCGGATGGATCAGCCCCTCGAATGCAAATGTATATTTGGGATGGAGTAGGCGCAAAAGCCAACTTGGTTGTCGATAGCAAAGGGATAAAATACGGCGTAGGTATCACGGATGGAAACTGGGGCAAGAAAATTACTGCCGTTCCAACCAAAGGCAAATTGGTTTTGGTGAAAGATAACACTTCCCCGGTTACCAACAAGTGCTGTACCGGTTTAACCAATAGTGCGGAATTAAAAGGCAATTTTGCGGGTATCGTCCGCGGCGGATGCACTTTTGTTCAGAAAGTTTACCGCGCACAATCAAACGGAGCAACCGCTGCTATTTTGTTGGATACTTCTACTGCTGATGCTGTAATTACAATGGCAACTGACAATACGGCTCAAGCCAACAAGGTGACAATTCCCGTAATTTTTGTGCGGTTTTCAAATGCCAATGAATTGAGGTCGTTTTTGGCTGATTCTTCTTTCAATATCACTTTTTACGATAGTTCTGCTTATGCAAAAAAGACGGATAGCGATTTAGATTTGGGCGTGATGGGTCATGAATATACCCATGGGATTTCAACACGTTTAACTTGTGGTCCTTCCAATTCCAATGGTTTGAGCAATGCCGAGCAAATGGGCGAAGGATGGAGCGATTTTATCGGATTGGCATTTACTGCCAAGAAGGGTGATGTTGGTTCTAAGCCTCGTGGGGTTGGGAATTGGTTGTTTGGTCAGGATCAAAAGGGCGACGGTATTCGTACCTATCCATACACCACCAATATGTCGTTGAATCCCCATACCTACGGGAATTTGGCAAAAGCGGCATCAGGCGTGCAAACCGAAGTTCATTACACGGGTGAAATTTGGTGTGCTATGCTTTGGGATATGTATTGGGGCTATGTAGATAAATACGGTTTTGATGAGGATTTATACAACGGAACCGGCGGAAACAATCGTGCAGTTCAAGTGGTGATTGATGCCATGAAGTTACAGCCTTGCGGTCCTGGGTTTGTGGATGCGCGCGATGCGATTTTGGCGGCCGACAGCATTCGTTATGGCGGAGCAAATAAGAAAATTATCTGGGATGCATTTGCTCGCAGAGGTTTGGGTTATTCTGCTGCCCAAGGTAGCGCTGGCAACTGTGCTGATGGAGAAGAAGCGTTTGACTTGCCTCCAGCTCCCGTATCGCAAGTGAATCAAATCGAACAAAATTGGTTGAAGGTTCATCCCAATCCAGCGACAGATGTTTTCGTTATCGAGCCGATGTCGGTTTTGAAAATCGAATCAGCAGTGGTATTTGACATCAAAGGCGCGGTTCATTCGGTTCAGACTACATCGTTGAATGGTGGCGGCTTGGCTTTGGATGTTCGCGGATTATCGTCGGGAATTTATTGGGTTCAGGTAAAAGCGGGCTCAGAATTGGCTGCGATTAAGCTCGTAAAGCCTTAATTTTATTTTCGGTATATTTGTAAAACTAAAAAACAAGGTTTGATACGTGTTTGAGCGTTTTTGATCTTGGTTTTTGGATAATTAGATCACTGAAATTCGGAATGTTAGAAATCACTTTTGCCTTAGTTGCTTATGTATTGGGTTCCATTCCCAATGCGATATGGGTGGGTAAGCGTTTTTACGACATCGATGTAAGAGAGCATGGTAGTGGAAATGCGGGAGCAACCAATGTTTTTCGCGTTTTGGGCAAGGTACCGGGCACGATTGTCTTGATATTGGATATTTTAAAAGGGTATTTGGCTGTTCGATTGGCCGATGTGGTTGATTTTTTGTCTAGAGATGGTTATTCGGACCTGGCTTTGAGTCATACCGATTTAAGCGGATTGGCAGTAGGTGATCATAAATTGTTAATGGTTCTTTTTGGAACGATGTCGGTTATTGGACATTTGATTCCCTTATTTGCCAAGTTCAAGGGCGGTAAAGGTGTAGCAACTTTGTTCGGGATGCTGATTGCGTTGAATCCTGAGGTAGCGGGTTTGGCGTTGGCCGTATTTGTGGTTACGAACATTATTACGGGGTA
>CANIZU010000125.1 GCA_947472115.1 Flavobacteriales bacterium
ATGTTGTTGAAGTGCTGCAAGGATTTGATTTTGGGAGGAGGCTGGAAGTAGTAGCAGGAGTTCTCCATTGGGTTGGAGTAAGCGAGCGCAGCGAGCGGTTAAGGATAGCAGGGTAAACGATTGCGCATGTCGAGCTAACCTCCGTGTTTCATCGGATGAAGGCAGATGATTTTCGAAAAACGGGGGATTACAAATGATACCGTTGATGGGTGTGGCGGGTTCAAAATCCAGAATATTATCGTGTAAAAACGAAACGCGATCAGCAAAGGGGCTACTGATTCCATTTTCGCGGGCTTGTTCCACCGATGGCAGGTGAATGTCGATGCCTTGAACGCGGGCCGACGGAAATTTCTGGGCCATCATGAGCGATAAAACACCGGTTCCGCTGCCAATATCTAAAATTTGCGTTGCATTTTGAAAATCAGCCAAAGCACCAAAAACGCAGGCATCGGAGGTCACGGGTAGGGCCACCTCACTTTGGACCACCGTAAATTGTTTCATTGCAAAGGGTTTTCGCATGAATGGATTGGATTTATTATGCGGTTTCGGGGAAAATATTCTGGAGGTCGATGTCTGATGGTTTTCTATAATGCAGAAATTCAGTTTGAGTAAGAGCCATCACTTGATCGCAATATTGGAGCGATAGATGCAAGTCGTGGCTGCTATAAATGATGCATTTATTTTCAGTTTTGGCAAGTTGATGCAATAGTTTCAGAAATGTGGTTCTGGAAGGGTAATCTAAAAAAGCCAAGGGCTCATCGAGCAGAATGATTTGACTGTCTTGGGCCAAGCATCGGGCGAGCATTACTTTCTGTTTGATGCCATCGCTCAGCTCGGCGAAGTTCTTTAATTGTATATCGGTCACACCCGTTTTTTCTATCGCTTTAAGGACTTCGGAAACATCTTTTTGGGTTGGATTACTCCAGCCTTGCAGGAAACGCTGACGTCCGCTCATCACCATATCGTAAACGCTTAAATGCTCGATTTGTGGCGGTGTGGCGAGGAGAATGCTACTGAGAGAGGCCCTGATTTCGGGTGATGTGAGATGGATGTTTGTTTGGTTGATGTGAACTTCGCCGGATATGGGCGGGAGCAGGCCACAAATCGTTTTCAGGAACACTGATTTCCCCACCCCGTTGGGTCCGACAAGTAGAATTAAACCAGGGCCGAGTCCATCAACTGTTATGTTGTGGTGCAGGGTGATTCCTTGTTTTTGGATACCGGTGGAAAGGTTCTTCAGTTGAAGCATGAGATATTGCTGCAAAAATGCGAATTTCGAAGGGTGAATTTACTGTTATCTCCTCTTGGACCGGATAAAATTTCTTTGATTCAGCAAATGGCTCGCAGAATTTGGGACGTGCATTACACCCCCATCATTGGTCAGACCCAAGTAGATTATATGCTGGGTCGGTTTTATACCACGGAACACATTACAGGTCAATTGGAGGAAGGGCAGCGATTTTTTTTTGTGTTGCTCAATGGCATTGAGGTGGGTTACACTGCGATTTCAGAAATTAGAGAAGGGAATTTTTTCATTCATAAATTGTATTTGGAGATCGACAAACAGCGCAAGGGCATGGGTTCTGAGGTGTTCCGTCAGCTTTTGGCATTGATGTCGAACTTGGAGGCGGTGCGTTTGCAGGTGAATCGACAGAACATGAAGGCGATCAATTTTTATTTTAAAATGGGGTTTGTGATAGAGCAGGTGGCTGATTTCGACATTGGTGATGGATATTTTATGAATGATTTTGTGATGGTTTATCGTCCCAAATAATTGTGTGATTTATTGATTCTCATTAGGGCGATTGGCCTTGTATAGCCTACCTTTGCGGGGTGTTAGCACTGAATGACTTTTCTTTTGAATTTGCTGGTAGATACCTGTTTAAAAATGCTTCTTGGCATATCAAACCCAACGAAAAAATTGGGTTGGTTGGCTTGAATGGTACAGGAAAATCTACTTTATTGCGATTAATTTCTAGCGATTTTGAATTGCGCGAGGGTACACTTTCTAGGCCTTCAGATTTGCGAATTGGATTCTTGAATCAGGATTTGTTGAGTATGGACGTGGGCGATTGTGTTCGCGATGTGGTTTTGAGCGGCCGGGAAGATTTGGTACAGTTGGAGGTTGAGATCAATCGATTGATTGAAAAAATCGAAGTTGAATACGACGATGTCACGATGCAGCGTTTGGCTGATGCACAGGAGCGATTTGGTGCGTTGGGTGGATATGAATGGCATGCAGAGGGTGATAAGATTTTGGAGGGTTTGGGATTTCCTACGAGTAGTTTAGGCAGACCGCTGAGAGAATTTTCAGGGGGATGGCGCATGCGTGCAATGTTGGGTAAGTTGTTGTTACAGGCCCCAGATTTATTGCTTTTGGATGAACCAACAAACCACTTGGATTTGCCTACCATTCAATGGTTAGAAGAATATTTGGCGAACTATGAGGGTACGTATGTAATCGTATCGCATGACCCTTATTTTTTGGATAGAACAGTGAATCGCATCGCGGAAGTGGCGCATCAACAGGTTTTCCATTACAAGGGAAATTACAACGAATTTTTGGAGCAAAAGGAGGAAAGAGATGCTTTGATGATGCGGAAATACGAGAATCAGCAGGATTATATCCGTCAGCAGATGAAGTTTATTTCTCGTTTCCGTGCCAAGGCGAGTAAGGCAACGGCGGTACAGAGCCGGGTGAAGATGTTGGATAAAATCGAGAAGATTGAAGTGAGGCAGGATGAGAGAAAGGATTTCGATATTCGATTTAATATCAGAGTGACACCGGGAAAGGTGATTGCCGATTTGAAAGATGTCACCAAGTCGTATGATGAGTTGGAGATCTTAAAACCCTCCCAAGCGCAAATTTTGCGGGGCGACAAAATCGCATTGGTTGGGGCAAATGGAAAGGGTAAGTCAACCGTTTTACGCATGGTTCATGGTTCGGAGCCGAGTGGTGGATTGATCGAACAGGGATGGAATGTAGAGTCGGCATTTTTTGCCCAGCACCAGTTGGAGGCGTTGAACCTTAAAAATGATTTGTTGAGTGAGTTGAGTACGGTGAGTGCGGAATATACCGACTGGGAATTACGGACCGTTTTGGGTTGCTTTTTATTCACTGGGGATGAGGTATTTAAGAAGGTGAAGGTTTTGAGTGGAGGTGAAAAGTCGAGGTTGGCCTTGGCAAAGACATTGATCACGCAGTCGAATTTTTTGTTGTTGGATGAGCCCACGAATCACCTAGATATGTTTAGTACAGCGGTGTTGGCGGAATCGTTGATTGATTATGCGGGCAGCTGTTTATTTGTGAGTCACGATCGTACTTTCATTAGTAAGGTGGCCAATAAAATCTGGTGGATTGAGGATGGTGTTTTGAGGGAATATCCAGGAACGTATGAGGAATACAAGGAATGGAATTCGGTGCGAATGGCGGAGGATATGCGTTTGGCTAAATTGGACGATGGCAAGAAAAAGGGTGGGAATCAGTCGAATGCAACACAAACTAAGGGTGCTGCACCGGCGGGGATGATCAATCCTGCGGCAATTGCATCGGACAAAGGGAGCAAATCGTACAGTAAAAACGAAATCAAAAAGGTGGAGGATGCGATGAATGCCAAGGAACTTGAGATGAATGCGTTGGGTGTTAAGCGTTCGGCTTTCGAGAATCAATTGCATGACCCTTCTGTTGCCAGTGATTTTGAGAAAGTGGCGGGCATTACCAAGGATTATGATTTGATCAATGCTGAGTATTTGGTCGTAAAGGCTGCCTACGAATCTTTGTTTGAGGAGTGGATGTTGATGCAAGAATCTTGATATTGGCCCCGAATTTGTTAAGTTTGTTCTGATGAGAAAATTAATTGTCCTTTCTGTTGCTTTGATGCTTTCTGGTTTTACCCAGTTGGAGGCAACAACTGATAGCACTTTGCGGATGAGCAATGTGATTTATGAGGGCGATGTAAGGGCGGTTCGTTTGTATCAACAAAACAGTGGATTCTCCTTTCCGATACTCACTTTGGGTGGGGGAGAGTCGTTGATTTTGGAGTTTGATCAAATCAAAAGTGAGCGAGATTTTTACCAATATACTTTGGTTCATTGCGATGCGCAGTGGAACCCTACTTCATTGTCGAGAACTCAATTTTTGGATGGTATGGGTTATGAAAACATCGAAAATGCGAATTTTAGCAATGGGACGTTAACTCAATACACGCATTATTCCGTGACGGTTCCGGGTGAGCAAACAAAGCCGAAAATAGGCGGGAATTTTATCTTGGTGGTATATCGCAATTTCGACGAAAAGGACATTGTTTTATCGCGAAGATTGATGGTTTTGAACAGTCAGGGTGCGGTAAATATGCAAATCAAGCAGAGCGGTCAGGTTGAGTTGAGGAGTACGCATCAGCAGATCAATTTTAGCTTCACGAAGAACGCCAACTATTTTATGCCCAATGCGATGCAGGATGTGAAGACGGTGGTTTTGCGGAACGGGGAATGGGATTATTCCATTGATGACTTGAAGCCGATGTTTATTGTGGGTAATGAAATGCAGTACAATCAAACTTTGGGAAATCAAATGGATGGGTTGAACCAATATCGCTTTTTTGATATTCGTAGTTTTAGGAGTTCTACGGCGGGTGTCCGTCAGCGATTGAATATAGCGAATCAGAAGCATGTGATTTTGGTGAACGACAAAACTCGAAGGTTTGAGAGATATTTCAATTGGGCAGATTTCAATGGACGAGTTTTGTATGATAACAAGGACTTGCCCATGCCAGCGGGGACGGCTTTTGAGAGTGATTATTGTTTCGTACATTTTTCCGTGGCTGCGGATGCAGAGTTACCGGATCCGGTTTATGTTTATGGCGAGTGCAGCGATTGGCGGATACAGGAATCACATCGGATGTTTTACAATCCCGACAATAGAAGCTATGAGGGGGTAATTCCTTTGAAGCAGGGGTATTACAATTATGTTTACGGGGTGTTAAATTCGGAGACAAACCGATTGGATTTTCGTGAATTCGAGGGTCAGCACAGCGAGACGGAGAACAATTATATGGTGTTGATTTACCATAAAAATCCGGCCATGGGATTCGATGAATTGATTGGTTATGGATTAAAAAATTCCACTTCTTTGAAGTAAGAATTAATGTCCGCTCGTGATTTTGAGAATCGTGGGACTCGTCAAGATTTTCCAGGCATCTTCGTTTTGCACTTTGTACAAGAACAATCCGTGATAGGTGTGTCCCAATTTTTCCGTGAAGTTGAATTGAGGTTTGATGATCAGGCTATCTTGAACGGTTAGGAAGGGCAGTTGGTTTGGGGTTGTGCGGGAGAGAAAATAGCGGGGTTTTTTGGGATTGAAAGGAAAGTGTTGGGGGTAGAATTCAAATCCATAAGTCCAATTTTTGGGATTGGGGGATTGGGCGAGCCAATAGTCGGCGATGGGTTCCCCCAGGATATCTCCGGCGGGGATGGAATTGAGGTTTTTGTTGAGGAATTCTATGGCGGTGCTGGGTTTTCTCTGGTTGCGTTGAAGGATTGCAAATGAATGACGGATTGTCCAGGGGCTAAGCAATGAAATAATAAAAATTAGGGATATCCAGGGTGTAAAGCGATGTGAATGATTATTTTCTGTGGGGCTTGCAGATTGATTGGATTTTAGAATATTGCGCCAATGATACAATGGGTTCCAAGGTAGTTTAGGTTTGAAATTTTGCAAATAAACGGCGATAACCAAAAGCCCCAAAAGATGCTGTACGGGGTAGTAGCGGTGTTGGGGAGTAAGAAATATGGCAGTGGGTATCGCAAAAGAAAGGTAGAGTATGGGGATGAG
>CANIZU010000126.1 GCA_947472115.1 Flavobacteriales bacterium
GAACAAACAAATTGTGCTGAAGGTGTTTATGGCGGATTCGATGCTGTATTGGATTTGCGCAACCAAAATAAAGCGATCGGCCATCAAGGTTGTCGTTCATTCTGTTTCTGCATCATTGATCGGCGATATTTCTGTAAAGGAGATAGGTACTTACAATACTGGCGACATCGAAATTGATCAATTTGAGGTAGCAAGTTCACCCAATAAAAAAAGATGGGCCATTGTGGGTTTTGGTAGTGCAGGTCAGCGTGTCAGAGAGGCCTTAGGCACAGAAGTTTGGATGCTAACGGCTCAAGTGAATGGTACAGAAACGAGGAGCAACTTTATTTTAACGAGTGAGCGATGGAGTCCTGCAGATTTGTCGTGGAAGTCGGTTGTCTTGGATGATAGTGGCCATGTTTTCGCAATTTTTGAGGACAAGGACTACGGCGGAGGGGGTTTGTTGGGTGGACGCAAGCAATTGAATCACTATCATTGGGTCAAGAATGTCAGCGATAGTTTATTGCGTGGTGATTTGGTTTTGGATGGCGATGTTTTGGATGCGGTGGCAGTTTTGCATACAAAGACTCAGGCGTTACAGGTCTTTGGCTATTACCATGTAGGTAAAGGGATAGGAATGGATGGCTATTTTACGGGAGAGGTTGGGTCAGATGGTCAGGTAGCTTGCAGAAATCATCCTCTTTCTGAAACTTCCGCTAGACAATTCATGGGCTTAGGTAGTCTTAAACGGAATGAAAAGCCGGACAATTATTTCATCCGAAATGTGATTGCGTTAAGCAATGGCGGTTGGTTGATGCTATCTGAACAGTTTTATGAAAGTAGGCAGATGGAAACATATTATGTGAATGGTGTTCCACAAACGAGCTCAAAGTTGTTTTATCATTACGGCGATATTGCTTTGCAATACCTGCAAAAAAATGGGGAACTAGATAGTTTAATTATGGTTAGAAAAACTCAAGTAGGAGCGTTGAATGTTGCACATTTGTTTGGTTTTGGGATGTATGTTTGCGGTAGCAGTATCAATTTATTATACAACGATGATGAAGGGGAGATCAATCGGATCATGCATGTGAAAATCGATAAGTCATACAAGGTAGAAAGAGATTGGTTATTTCGGAATGAAAATACTCCAGGTACAATCGTGCCATACGAAGGAAAACAAACGGATTACGGGTTGATTACGATACCCATTTATCGCGATAAACAATGGTTTTGGTTACAAGTGTTTTCAAATGATTAAACGACTGTCCGATCACAGTGTTTTTACCTTATTTCTTTTGGTGCTTTTTGCATTGTGCTTGAGGCTGCCCGCATTATGGATTATTCCAAAGTCAGGGATTGTTTTTAAGCCAGGGCTTCTTGTTTCATTTGTGGATTGGATCAATCAGTGGTCCATTTTTTCGGTTATGATTTCTACCCTAATGGTAATGGGGCAGGCGTTGTTTGTGAATTCCATTTGCAGAACACATGGCTTGGTTCAACCGGTGGGTTATTTGCCAGCATATTTCTTTATTTTGGTTCAGAGTTTATTTCCTGAGAACTTGTTGTTGACGGAGTACCATTTGGGCAACCTGTTGGTTTTTATTGGATTGGCCTGCTTTTTTCAATTGAAGGATGGCTATAATACCATTACATTATTTTATGGATCGCTTTGTTTTGGTGCTGCAATATTGATTGTACCCGACCATTTGATGATCTTGTTGTTTTTAATTGCTTGTGTCTTGGTCTACAAGAACATCGTAATTTCTGACATCTTGGCTATCGTTTTTGGGTTGGTGATGCCGTACTATCTCATGAAGTCGCTGGCTTTTATTTTTAGATGGGATTTGAAGGCGATGCATAGTGTAGAGACAACGCCTATCGATATGACCTTATTTGGTAGTGGCATCTCGTTGATTTTCATTAAATACACGGTGTTTGCGCTGTTCTCCTTGTTTGTAATTTTTGGATTATTGCGACAGGTTGGCGGGTATTTTCAGAACAATGTAAATGTGAGAAGAAGCAAATTGGTCGTAATTCTGTTTTTTGCTTATAGTATCTTTTTGATGCTAATTCACTGGAAAGAGATTAGGAATTTCCATTTGCTTGCTGCATTTCCAGCTGCCATTTTCTTGGCGAGTTTCTTTTGCGGGGACCGTATCCCGTGGTGGAAAGAACTCATTAATTACATCTTGCTGGGAAGTTTGGTTTATTCCTTGTATTCCACGGCCTTTAAGCTGTAGTTAATTAGACGGATTGATGCATTACCAACGGGTATTTTTTTAATACTAAGCAAACATCCGCATAGGTCGATTCCCAAAATACTTGATGAACAGGATTGTTGGGTGTATACCACGTAGAATCTAGTTTAACTTGCTCATGGATTTTATGTAATGCGAATCCTACTCTTTCCAGATCTTGATAATGAAATAAGTATTGGTTGGTATAGAATCTGGTATATCGCTCCATGAAATGGTCGATTTGATCATGCCCCATCAGTTTGAGTGCCTTACGATAGGTTTCTTGCTGTGATTCTAGGACGATATAAAATAATTGTAATTTTTCTAAGTTATTATTTATTAAGTAACTATCAATCATTATTTCAATGACTACGTGAAGTGAAAACCAAAAACGGGGTATTTGAAGTTCCAAGCACATCAATTGCCAATTGTCCCGTTGTAATTGATAGATTTCATGGAAAATCGGAGATTGATGAAACTCTTTATCGCGCTGTATGTGCTGCAAACAGCCATTGAAGAAATCGTGTAAAATCGGATCTGCTTGTGGCTGATTTATGGATGTTATTTGTTGAAAATGCTCAAACTGAAATTTGGCCTGACCTGGGCTGAAATTTCTGAGAATGTCAGGAGCAATCAGTGCAGCATTGAATGCTGGTCTATGCGGTTGGAAGTCAACAAAAAAATGGCTAAAAAAATTCATCGAATAATTGGCGAACATACAACCCTTTTCATAGAATTTTGTTTCTACTAGGATGAGAGGTAAGAATTTGATTTTGATAATTGTTGTCTACCTAGTTATTGGCGGATTGACAGCTTGCAATGGAATTGATACGGGTAAGCAAGTGTCTGAGAAAAGAAAAAATAATATCGCGATGGATTATAAAGTAAATAAAACAGAGGCCGAATGGATGGCCCAATTGGGAGAGAGTGCCTTTCAAGTGTTGAGAAAAAAGGGTACGGAGCGTCCGTTTACCAGTGAATATGAAACCTTATGGGATTCAGGGGTTTATGTATGCAAGGGCTGCGGAGAGGAGTTGTTTTCGAGCACCACAAAATTTGATGCGGGTTGTGGTTGGCCTAGTTTTTATCAATCCATAGACAAATCAAAGGTCAAAGAAATTACGGATAACTCCCACGGCATGAGCCGTGTTGAGGTAGTTTGTAACAATTGTGGCGGTCATTTGGGCCATGTATTCAACGATGGTTACAATCAGCCCACCGGATTAAGATATTGCATAAATGGTGTGAGTTTAGGCTTCGTCAAGAAGCAATAAGCCGCGTAATATTTGTAACTTGCTACCTTTTAACTATGCAAAAAGGTAAGTTGTTTTTATTGGATGGAATGGCTCTGATTTACAGGGCATTTTTTGCTTTTATTCAAAATCCACGCATCACCAGTACGGGTTTAAATGCCAGTGCGATGATGGGTTTCACCAATACGTTATTGGAAATTTTGCGCAAGCAACAGCCAACCCACATTGCGGTTGTGTTTGATACGTCTGCACCTACGATGCGACATATCAAATTTGAAGCTTACAAGGCGCAGCGCGAAGAGATGCCTGAAGATCTGAGGAAGAGTATTCCTTATATTTTTAGAATCATCGAGGGTTTCAACATCCCGGTGATTACGATGGATGGCTATGAGGCGGATGATATCATTGGAACTTTGGCTTGGAAGGCGGGTGATTTGGGGTTTGATGTTTTCATGATGACCCCCGATAAGGATTTTGGTCAGCTCGTGCGCGAAAACGTTAAAATTTATAAGCCCGGCCGAATGGGCAACGGCGATGAGATTTTGGGCGTAGCAGAAATTCTAAAGCGTTGGGAAATTGAAGACCCTTTGCAGGTTATCGATATTTTGGGTTTGTGGGGTGATGCATCGGACAATATCCCTGGGGTACCCGGTGTGGGGGAGAAAACGGCCAAGAAATTGATTCAAGAATTTGGCAGTATGGAGGCGATTTTGGAGAACACCGATAAGCTGAAAGGCAAATTGCAAGAGAATATGCGATTGCATGTGGAGCAAGCAAAAATCAGTAAATGGTTGGCAACAATCGATACGCAAGTGCCGGTTGAATTGGATATCAAAGGGTTGGAATTGGAGCCTGTGAATGAGCCTGTATTGAGGGAAGTCTTTGAAGAATTGGAATTTAGAACGTTGATGCGAAGAGTACTCGGTGAGTCGGGTTCGGATGCCAATTATGGATCAACTTCTTCCAATTCAGGCGCTGAAAGTGCACCGGCGGCCAATTTGGGCACGGATCTATTTGGTAATCCAATGCGTGCCTCTGCACCCAAGAAAGTAAAGCCGGCAAATCCGAATCAAACATCGTTATTTGGAGCTGAAACTGCCTCGTCATCGGATGAGACATCAGACGACGATGCGGAGTTAGAGGAAGAAATTACGTATAAAACGATTGTAGATGTTTCGCATAACTATCGAATTGCGAATTCTGCGGAAACGATTGCTGAACTATTGAAGGAATTAGAGAATTCAGAGGCTTATTGCTTTGATACGGAGACAACAGATGTTGAATCTTTGCACGCATCTTTGGTGGGTTTATCATTTTCTACCGCCTCATTTACCGGCTGGTACGTTCCCGTTCCAGAGGATCGGTTGCAGGCGATGTCGTTGTTGGAACAGTTTAGATCGATCCTTGGATCATCGAAATTGAAAATCGCACAAAACATCAAATACGATATCTCTGTGATGGAGAATTACGGCGTTTCTGTTGCTTTGCCGATGTTCGATACGATGCTTGCCCATTACTTGTTGGAGCCGGATCAGCGACATAACATGCAGTTGTTGAGTGAAAAGTTCTTGCAGTATTCGCCCATTCCGATTGAAACGCTTATCGGTAAAAAAGGAAAAGGACAGGGTAGCATGAAGGATGTTGAATTGGAGGTGATTGCGGAATACGCGACTGAGGATGCGGACATTACCTTTCAGTTGTATGAAGTGTTAAAGCCCGCCTTGGAAGAAAAGGGATTGTTGGGATTGCTGATGGATGTGGAGATGCCATTGGTATTGGTTCTTGAGGCAATGGAGAGGCAGGGTGTTAAAGTGGATACTGATTTCTTGAAGGAGTATAGCAATCAATTGTTAGGTCAGGTGAGAACGGTTCAGGCCGCCATTTTTTCAGATGCGGGGGGCGTGTTTAACATCGCATCGGCGCAGCAAGTGGGAAAAATATTGTTTGAGCAATTGAAGTTGTCGGATAAACCCAAGAAAACCAAAACAGGCCAGTATCAAACCGATGAGGAGACACTGAATTCGTTGTTGGGCAAGCACCCTATCGTGCAGAACATTTTGGATTTTAGGGCCTTGCAGAAATTGAAAAGCACTTATGTTGATGCATTGCCTTTGTTGGTTGATGCCAATACGGGTCGGGTTCATACGCATTTTAACCAAGCAGTTGCCGCAACGGGCAGATTGAGTAGTCAGAACCCCAATTTGCAGAACATTCCGATTCGTACGGAGTTGGGCAGGGAAATTCGGAAGGCGTTTGTTTCTAAAGGCGCGGATACTACGTTGTTGAGTTTGGATTATTCGCAGATCGAATTGCGGATTATTGCTCACATTAGTGGCGATCCGGGGATGCAGGAAGC
>CANIZU010000127.1 GCA_947472115.1 Flavobacteriales bacterium
TCGGCAGACCATGAAGACAGCAACCAAACACCACGGCAAAGGATTACCAATTCGTAAGATTATTCCTAGACAACACACAGACCGTGGGGCTTCACAAAGTGCCGCCGGCGTTTAAATTTGAGTTTCTTTCAGCCGCTCCGCATTTTCCGCCACCTGAAGAGCATTTAAAATTTCTTGAATATCGCCATTTACTATCGCCGATAAATTATATAGTGTTAACCCAATGCGGTGGTCAGTAACCCGACCTTGTGGGTAATTGTAGGTTCTCACCTTAGCGCTTCTATCACCCGTACTTACCAATGTTTTTCTTCTAGACGATATTGCTTCGATGTGCTTGGCGTATTCAATCTCATACAATTTGGTCGCCAACATTTTCATCGCCTTTTCCCTGTTTCCCAGCTGATTTCTTTCGGTCTGACAAATAACCACCAAACCCGTGGGAAGGTGTGTCAGTTGAACCTTGGTTTCCACCTTGTTTACATTCTGTCCCCCAGCGCCACCAGATCTGCTCGTTTCCATTTTTACGTCGGCCGGATTTAACTTAACATCTACTTCATCCGCCTCAGGCATTACAACCACGCTCACAGCTGATGTGTGAATCCTGCCTTGGCTTTCTGTCGCAGGAACACGCTGTACTCGATGTACGCCACTTTCATATTTCAAAATGCCGTATGTGCCCACGTTGGGTACTTCAAAAATCACCTTGCTATATCCACCCGCGGTGCCCTCGGTTTCGTCGACAACATTAATTTTCCAGCCCTGGTTTTCACAATATCGCTGATACATCCTAAAGAGATCACCAGCAAAAATACCCGCCTCGTCACCACCGCTTCCAGCACGAATTTCTACTACCGCCGGCTTCGCGTCCTCAGGATCTTTTGGCAAAAGTTGAATTCTAATTACCTCTTCCAGTGGTCCCAACTTGGGCTCAAGCTCATCGAGCTCTTCCTTGGCCATATCCCGTAACTCCCTGTCCTTTTCATTTTTTAATATGTCTTTGGCCTCAACGATGCGATGAAAAAGGTTTTTATATTCAAAATATGATTCTACGATTTCCTCTAGGTCTCTGTATTCCTTATTGAGCTTAGTAAATCGCTGAATATCACTAGAAATTTCAGGACTACTCAAAAGCAATTCTATTTCTTTGAAATGTGCATATACCGCCTCTAGTTTTTCTAACATTTTAATTCAATCCTTTCAACTTATACTCTGCTTAACAAAATCAGAATTATGAAACCCAGGCTTTAATTCGCAACTCCACGCCATCGTATTCCGCGTATTGACTCCCGTGTAACCACTCTCCTAGGTTAATGTATCGAACACCCTCACCTAAGTCAATGTCCAAAACCAAGTGTCTGTGTCCAAAAATAAAATATTTCGGCTTTTGGGTTTTACAAGTCAATAAATACCGTTTGCAAAATTGGGTTAAATGCTCTTTTGAATCCCCGAGGTAATTGTCTTCTTTCGGATTTTGTGCCAAACGACTTTTTTTACTTAGTTTTTGAGCAAACGCAACCCCAATTCCAGGGTGGATCATGGCAAATGCTTTTTGAGCAATTTTTGATAAAAAAACCTTTTTTAACCATTTATATCCCACATCGCCGGGACCCAACCCATCGCCATGATGTAAATAGCAAGTGTCATTGCCGAGTTCTATCGTAAGCGCGTCATTAACCACAACTACCCCACATTCCGTTTCTAGATATTTTCCAACCCATAAATCATGGTTGCCCGGAAATAAGTAAACCGGGATTCCGGCATCGGTAAGCCGACTAATTGCGCCTAAAAATCGTACAAATCCTTTTGGAACAACTGTTTTATACTCAAACCAAAAATCAAATACATCGCCCAACAAATAAATTGCAGATGCGTCGTTCGCAATGGCATTTAACCAAGAAACTATTGATTTTTCCCTTTCTAAAGATCGCTCCAAGTCCGGCATTCCAAGGTGGAAATCGCTGGCAAAATATATTTTTTTTTCTACTGTCAATCGATGGTGGTTTATACTCCTGAAAATTGAGATAATAAACGTTTATCGTTTACAAACAAGTCCCTAATATCGTTAATGCCATATTTTAACATGGTAATTCTGTCGATACCCATCCCAAAAGCAAAGCCTGTATATTCTGAAGAATCGATGTGACAAGCATCTAAAACATTTGGATGCACCATTCCACAACCTAAAACCTCTAACCAACCCGTTCCTTTGGTTAAACGTCTGTTTTCTTCCGTTTCTAATCCCGCCCAAATATCCATCTCCGCACTGGGTTCGGTGAAAGGAAAATAGCTCGACCTAAATCTAACTTTGGTTCCTTCACCAAAAAACTGTTGGACAAAGTAATATAGTGTTTGTTTTAGGTCGGCAAAACTCACGCCTTTGTCAATATATAACCCTTCAATTTGATGAAAAAAACAATTACTTCTAGCACTCACCGCTTCATTTCGATAAACCCTTCCCGGCATAACCAATCGTAAAGGAAGTTTGCCTTTTTCCATTTCTCTAATTTGTACCGAGCTAGTGTGTGTCCTTAAAACGTGTTCAGCAATAAAAAATGTGTCTTGCATATCGCGAGCTGGATGATCTTCTGCAAAGTTTAACGACGCAAAATTGTGTTTATCATCTTCAATTTCTGGCCCTTCCGCCAAATCAAAACCCAAAGAAAAGAAAATCTCCAGTAACCTATCTTCCACAATTCTTAATGGATGATATGAACCTGGACCCTCTTGATAAACCGGTAACGACGAATCCTCCCTTTTTAAATTTGCTTGAATTGAATTGTCCTCCAATTCTTTTTGTTGTTGATGTATTTCCTCCGCTCTTTGTTTTAATACATTCAACTGAGCACCGACCAATTTCTTTTGATCGTTTGGTATTGTTTTGAATTTATCAAACAATTGTGTGATGATTCCTTTTTTTGACAAATACAGCAAACGGAAAGATTCCGCATTGTTCTCCTTTTCAAAAACAACATCATTTACTTGTTTCAGTATCTCCGCTATTCTGTCAATCATTCTACAAATCTAAAGATTGCTGTTTGTTTTATTCTATCTGTCATCATTTCTAATTTCCAACAATCCACGATTTCGCTCTTAGCTATAGTAATAATAAGAATTATTAATTTAAAGAAAAGGTATTACGTAGTATATAGTATAGCTGTGTGGATATCGTGATAACTCTGTGTGGATTTTATATTTAGTTGACGGTATTATTATTTTATATATTGATATACAATTAGTTAAACGGAATAATTGAATAATATGGATGTCAATATTGGTAAGATTATGTCCATGTGTTATACACTTTTGTTTTGGGTTGTTTGTGTCGTTTAGTGGCTGTTATAAACGAAATTGAATTTGAGTAAACGTGTCGCGCTAACGGTTTCACGTGAAACGGATGTTATTTAGATGTTGTCCCTGTATTAAACGCTGACATACCTGGTAATATTAACGTATTTTCTAACTTAGAACTCACAACTATTTGTTTTAATGGCTTGTATATGTAATCTGTGTCAAGAAGTGGTATTTGGTTTTGATAGTCAATTGTACGTGGTGATAATGATTTAATGGATGAAGCACCCGGTATCCAACAGGTATAATTATATACTCCATCAGGTAAATAAAAATTTTCAGCCTGATGGGCGGCTATAGGTATATAAAGCCTAGAACTTCCAATATTGATTGTAATATGAATAGAAAATGTATTTGGGTTGGTGATGTTAATCCTACCAGCTTTAGAACGAGGTTTTATGATACCTGGATAATTTGCTGTATCTGATTCAGAATTTATTGTTAGTGGGTAGTGATAAAAAAGTTTCACGGGTATTGTATCGGATGAATTATTGATAGTATAAGAATTGATGTAATTACTGATAGAATAGTTTAGTTTTTTTATTTTAGTAAAACTATCCATCATCAACGCATCTTTAATTTGTTTAATATTTTTATTTAATACAATTAAGGTGTCTTTATTGAATTGATGAACGATGTCTTTGTTAAACCAATCAATGTCTAGCGTGGGTTCAGTAATGATGTATAGACTATCATGGTAATTAAAAGCGGATTTATAACTCTTTGTTTTATATGCATTCGTACTTTTAAATGTATCTCTGTAATTGTTTGTTAAATAAAAACAAGTCGCTTTTTCGTGATCAGAAATAACATAATCGTTATCTTCATATACTACATATACCACGTGTAAGCTATCGGTAAGGCCATGAAAGTGATACGTTATATTGTCTGATGTAAATGGTAGATATATTGGTGATGAATCAGTTTGTTTTCCTTGCAACTGATATCTATTCGCGTCTCTAATAAAGACCCGTTTTTTGGTTTTGGCCTTATCGTTAGAACCAGGTAAAGAATTCGCATCGTCCAGCGATGTAGAAATGATCAATTCTCCGGTATCGTTTTTTAATAAAACAGTGGGTTCATCAATAGCGTTGTTTTCGTTTAGGTCAAACACGAAACCGTTTAAATAAATAGCGCTCGTAATTTTTGGTGTGATTATTTGAATTTTTTGCCTCTCAATAGTCGTCGTTGTTTGTTCTTTCAATGAATTAACGATAGGCGATACAACCAATGCGTTTTTTGTTTGTATGTTTTCGCTGAATTCAAGCCTAATGATTTGTTGATTCTCTTTAGGCCTGTTGGTTACACTAATTAAGGTGGGTTTTAAAGTGTCTTTGTCGCCCCCCATGGGTGGAACTGGGTTGGCGCAATGTGCGCATGTTATGACGATCGCAGCTACGATTGCGCTCTGAATCAACAGCGATATGTTTTTGTTTTTATACAACGCTTTCTCTTGAAGCAATGGTTTTAACGCCCTAGGTGAATGAGTAATACCTGTATATCAGCTGGACTTACTCCGCTAATTCTGGTGGCTTGACCAAGTGTTTGAGGCTTGGTCTTGCTGAGTTTTTCGCGCGACTCGTGGCTGAGGCTCGTAATCAAGTGATAGTTGTAATCTCTTGGAATAGGGGTGTGCTCTAACCGTTGAACCTTACTGGCTAGTTCTATTTCTTTATCGATATATGATTGGTACTTTATTTTTATCGATGCTCTTTCTTTCGATTCCTGACTGTAAGCTCCGATTGACTCCCCGATAGAGGGAATTTCCTCTAAGTTGTGTAACTCGATTTGGGGCCGTAGCAGTAGTTTGTTGGCCCGCTGTTTTTCTGATATTTCTGCAACATCGATAGGCAAGAAGGTTTTTAGTTCTTCTGGTGTGACGTTCGTTGAGCCGAGTATTTCCTTGATTTTGTGAGCATCTTGGTTAATCTTGTCTAACTCAGTCATCCGATCATCCTTCGCCAATCCGATGTTATATCCCCTGGGCGTGAGCCTTTCGTCGGCATTATCTTGTCTCAAACTGATGCGATATTCCGCCCGAGAGGTAAACATTCTATAGGGTTCGTCGGTCCCTTTGTTTATCAAATCATCGATCAAAACACCGATATAGGCTTCATTTCGCTGTAAGATGAGTGGTTCTTTTTCTTGTACCAACAATGCAGCATTTATTCCAGCCATTAAACCCTGACATGCGGCCTCTTCGTAGCCTGTGGTTCCGTTGATTTGTCCAGCAAAATAGAGCCCATCCACCACCTTCGTTTCTAGGGTGTTTTTAAGTTGGGTGGGTTGGAAATAATCATACTCGATGGCATATCCAGGCCTAAAGATTTTAGCTTTTTCAAATCCGGGAATTAAGCGCAGGGCCTTTGTTTGCACGCTTTCAGGTAGAGAAGTGCTGAA
>CANIZU010000128.1 GCA_947472115.1 Flavobacteriales bacterium
AATCTGCGAAGCCATTTTCTAATGGAGGGAACGGTCACCAAATCCACTGGCAGCTGGTATCAAGTACTTACAGACGATGGAAAAGTCTGGATGGCGAGAACGCGCGGCAAGATGCGATTGAACGACCTAGATACAAGTAATCCTGTGGCCGTTGGAGATCGGGTTGAACTCATGGAAGATCAAAACTATGCCGATACGGGTTCCATTTCAAAGGTTTATCACCGGAATAACTATTTGATCCGACGGGCAAATAAATTGAGTTCCCGCCGTCAAATTTTGGCCACCAACTTAGATGGCGCCGCTCTGATTGCAAGCCTAACATCGCCCAGAACAAGCTTGGGTTTTATAGATCGATTCATCCTTACCTGTGAGGCCTATCACGTGCCCGCGATGGTCTTTTTTAACAAAATGGATTTGTTGGGCGAACGGGGCGAAGAGGTAGTAGACGACATCAAACACATTTACCGCAATGCCAATGTCAGCGTGCTCTTGGGCTCAGCCACAGAAGGCAAAGCGTTGGAGGCTTTTTCGGCCATGCTAAAAGGCAAGCGATGGTTACTCGCAGGTCACTCTGGTGTAGGTAAAAGTACTTTGCTCAACGCGGTATTTCCTGAAGCCAACGCCAAAGTTGGTAGAATTTCAGACCATCACGCCAAGGGCCGACATACAACGACGTTTGCTGAGATGTTTACGCTAGCCGACAATACACAGATCATTGATACGCCGGGGATTAGGGATTTTGGTGTCGTGGATTTTGAACCCACAGAAATTTCTCAGTATTTCCCCGAAATGCGTCCATATTTATCCAAATGCAAATTCAACGATTGCCTTCATACCCATGAGCCCGAATGCGCTGTGCTTGAAGCCTTGGAAAAAGGCGACATTGCCGATGAGCGCTATCAAAGTTATTTGGGTATACTAAACAACGAGGATATCTTCGAATAAACGAATGCAAGACAAAAACGCAACATATCGATTTGTGGGGAAACTCAACGGCATGATTGCTGCTTTGATACTTTTGTTTGCGATGGCATTTTTATCGAGCTGCAGAAACAACAACGACTTTTTTACCTCCAAAAACAGCCTGCAATATTCGGCCGATACCGTTTGGTTCGATACCGTCTTTACTCGGGTTCCAGGGTCGACCTATCCCATATCTGTTACTCAAATTTTTAGCATCAAAAACCCCGAAAAACTTGCGGTTAACGCAAATTTCCAATTGGGTGGAGGCGCCAATTCAGCTTATAGAATGAGTATTGACGGGATTTCGGGCACCCAAATCAACGACATTGAGATTGGCGCAAAGGATTCCGTTTTCGTTTTTGTTCAATGCAAACTAGAAGCCAATAATAATACCCAACCTTTGTTGGTAATGGACTCAATTATTTCAAGTGTGGGCGGACATCTAAGCAATGTTAAATTGGCGGCTTTCGGTTGGGATGCGCATTATTATAGGGATACCATTTTTGAAAGCAATATCACCATATCAGACAATCAAAAACCCACTGTAATTTTGGGTTATATGGGAGTAGATCAAGGAGCAACGTTAACAATCAAAGCAGGGGTCCAACTGTTTGCATCGGCTCAAACCAAAATTTATATTGCAGGAACACTAGATATTCAGGGGACTGCTGCACAACGCGTTTCAATCCGGGGCGATAAACCCGTTTGGGACCCGCAGTTTCTACCCAACCAATGGGGTGGAATTCATTTTTTGGTCGGTAGCATCAATAACAGCATTCAATACGCTGATATTACCAATGCAACCATTGGTGTTCGAGTAGATTCATTGCCTGTGAATGGAACCACTGGACTTAAAATTTCAAATACCCGCATTCAGTATTCCGGCCAAGCAAGCTTGGCCGGAATCACAGCCGACATACAAGCAACAAACTGTCTTTTCGCCGATGCGGGCAGTTATAGCTTCCTCGGATTACTCGGCGGAAACTATGCCTTTAACCATTGCACATTTTCAGAATATTCCGGGTTCTCTTCCCGCACCGATGGTCACTTCGCCGCAACCAATACATTGCGAGACGGAAATGGTAAATTACTCAACCACGCACCACTAAATTTATCCGTTTATAATTGTATTGTTGATGGACCGCAGAAAGAGGAACTTCAGTTCGACCAAACCACGTTAAACGTTTTCAATCTCCGACTCGAAAACAACCTACTTAAATCGCTCAACCCCAAATCCATCATTACATATCCCAATTTCTTTAATAAAACCGTTGGGTTTGTGGATGTGCAAAGAGGCAATTACCAAACGGATTCCACCGCTTTTGGATACAAAAAAGCTGGAACTTTCGGTTCTCCAGTCACAATTGATCTACTTGGAAAAACGCGAAAATCCCAGTCTGATTTGGGTTGCTACGAAAAACTCCCCTAATTATTTTTCTTACGCCGTTCACGAAAAAAACGCTTCATTACATCGCCACATTCCTCTGCCATTATTCCAGAAATCACCTCCGTTTTGCCCAGTATTCCTTTATCAATTCTTTCAAACCCGAATTTTGGCTCACTTGCCCCAAATACGATCCGCGAAAACCTCGACCACTGAATCGCACCGGCACACATCAAACAAGGTTCGATGGTGACATACAGAGTACACTCATCCAAATATTTGCCATTTACCGCATTGCTAGCCGCCGTAATCGCCAACATCTCTGCATGCGCAGTTACATCTTGCAACTTTTCAGTTTGATTGTATCCTTTCCCAATAATTTTATTGTTATGGACTACCACCGCCCCTATTGGAACTTCTTGCTCCTCATAGGCTTGCATCGCCAAATCTAAGGCCCTCGTCATGAAATATTCGTCGCTATAAACCTCCATAGATATTAATCACTTATTTAACATCGCAAACCTACATTTTTTGCGGAACTTTGTTACTTAAATAATGCGAATAGGAATTGTATGTTATCCCACTTTTGGTGGAAGCGGTGTATTAGCCACGGAATTGGGAAAAGCCCTGGCAGTGAAAGGGCATGAAGTGCATTTTATAAGCTACAACCAACCCGCTCGGTTAGACTTCTTTAGCGAAAATGTTTTTTATCACGAAGTCAATATCGCCAAATACCCCTTGTTCGAATATGCCCCCTACGAAACAGCACTAGCAGGCAAAATGGTGGATATCGTCCAAAGTGCCCACCTGGATATCCTACATGTTCACTATGCGATTCCCCACGCCTCTGCCGCACTAGTAGCAAAACAAATACTCGCTCAGCAAGGGATCACAATTCCGGTTGTGACAACACTTCACGGGACTGACATTACACTCGTTGGACGTGAAATGACCTATGAACATGTTGTAAGTTGGAGTATCAATCAGTCCGATGCTGTTACGGCCGTTTCCGAAGATCTCAGAAAACAAACCTATGAGCACTTCAAAATCAACCGCGAGATAGATGTCATCCCCAACTTCATAGATTTTGATCGATTTAACAAGAAACCCCGCGAGCATTTTAAACAAATGATTGCACCAAATGGTGAAAAAATCATCATCCATACCTCAAACTTCAGAAAAGTCAAACGCATCGAAGATGTCATTGCCATCTTTGCCCAAATCATCAAAGAAATCCCAGCAAAATTGCTACTCATTGGCGATGGCCCTGAAAGATCACATATCGAAAAAGTCTCTAGAGAATTCAACACTTGCGACTGGGTGACATTCCTAGGAAAACAAGAAGCCATCGAAGAAATATTAAGCATCGGTGATCTATTCATTTTGCCAAGTGAATCGGAAAGTTTTGGATTGGCCGCACTTGAAGCCATGGCCTGCGAAGTACCTGTAATTAGTTCAAACGCCGGCGGAATCCCAGAAGTCAATATCCATGGGGTAACCGGATTTTTATCCAATGTAGGCGACGTAGAAGATATGGCACAAAATGCCATAACACTGCTAAAAGATCCAGATTTACTCGCCAAATTCAGAAAAAACGCACTTAAACAAGCGCACAAATTTGATCTGGCTGAAATTCTATTGCAATACGAAGCGATTTACAATCGAGTAATTATTCCCAACTAAACCCCCGGGAAACTCTCCCGCAAAAATTTTAAAGCTATCCCTATTTGATTCTCCACTGTTTTAGGAGAAATATCCATCAATTCGGCAATTTCTTTGTAACTCATCTCATGCATCCGACTCAACAAAAAGACTTGCTTGCACTTGGTGGGTAACTTATCAATCTCTAAAGTAATTCTTTCACTCATTTCTTTGGCCTCTAGCTGATCCAAAGCCCCGTGATCCTTACTCGCCACTGGCATTTCATCCGGCATTTCATCAAATGGAAGTCGCTGGCGCTTGATGTTATTCAAACAACGATTCTTTACCGAACGAAACAAATAACTCTTTAATCCTGGGTCAGATAACATTTCACTATGTCGCTCCCAAATGCCCACAAATACATCGTTTACAACCTCTTCGGCATCGGGCAAACTGCGTGTAATCGACATAGCAAATCCCATCAACGCCGGACGGAATTTTTTGTAAATCAACTCAAAGGATGGCTGCTCTTTCAATGCTGGATGCGCGATAATTCATTACAAAATAACATAACACGCACCACAAAAAATAAATTCAATGCTTAATTGCCTACGTCACTCAAAAATTGGATGTGCATAAGTTCCAATTCTTCCATACTGAAGTCGCCGTCAAAATAACCGCTCGCCCCTTCCATATCGGCAACATCCACCGTCTTGAAATACGACATCACCTCCACTTGCAATTCTTCTTCGATGAATTGATTTAAGAAATATCTCAAGTTCAATTTGGTCCCTGAATTCACAATTTGATCCAATTCATGAATCAACTCTTCAAAGGAAATACCCAACTGCTTGGCGATATCAGGCAAATCGACCTTTTTATCAATATTCAAAATGATATTCACCCGCTTAGCCGACTTATCAGAATTTCCTTTTAACACGATATCCTGGGTTCGTTCGATATCATTCGCCTTTACAAAATCAGTGATATAGGCTACAAATGGTTCTCCAAACTTCTGGGCCTTGTTCTTTCCAACCCCGTTGATATTGACCAACTCGTCAATCGTCATTGGATATTTGGTGGCCATATCTTCCAAACTCGGATCTTGGAAAATCACATAGGGTGGCAATCCTTTTTCCTTGGCAACTTTACGACGTAAATCCTTCAAATGATCAAACAATTCTTCGTCACAAGCACTTTCCGCTTTGAAGTTGTCGTAATCCTCGTCTTTCACACTATCAAACTCCGCATCAACCGCCATTTCATGAAAAACAGGCGACTTAATATATGCCTCGCCTTGCTCAGAAATACTCATCAAACCGTATTTTTCGATATTCTTATTGAGGTATCCTTGAACCAATGCCAAGCGCATCAGCGACTTCCAAAACAAACTTTCTTTTTCCTTGCCAAAGCCAAAGGTTGATAACAAGTCATGTCCGTAATCCCTGACACTATCAGATCGTTTGCCAACACAGAAGTTCACCACGTGACTCATACCCAACTCGCTCTTTAGGCTTTCAATGGCTGTTAACATCGCCACCAATTCCTGTGTAACCTCCACTTTTGGTTTGGGTGAAGCACAGTTATCGCACATCTGTTTGCAATCCTCTTCGTGAAAATGCTCCCCAAAATAATGAAGAAGCATCTTACGCCTACAATGACTACTCTCAGCAAATGCCGCAGTTTCCGCAATCAACAA
>CANIZU010000129.1 GCA_947472115.1 Flavobacteriales bacterium
ACCAATCCAATCGCATCTTGTGAACCCGCCACATCTTTGGTGCCAGGTGGATTTTCAAAACAGAACAAGGTCTTTGCCAATAACTCACGATTTCCATCAGGGATCTGCGTTTTCCATAGTTCTATGGCGGCTTTGCGGGTGCTAGACGACATGCCACTGCGATGATTAAACTCAACGGTGGGTTCCACAGAAATTGTTATTACCGGACCTCTCGCCAAACAATTGACAAAGGGTTGATCTAGCCATCCTCCCGCCAAATCAAGTCGATAAGGGATGTCGCATATCGTCCGCAAGGCCGTTGTGCTTCTGGGTGGCAAATTTTCCGCGGGGATTCTATCTAGTACAATGTATTCGATCTGATTTTGGGCCATCAGCGTCCGCTTCTCGGCAGAATCGCCATCGGCATTAACGACAAAAATATCGGGTTTGATTTCCAGCAACTCGGGTAGAAAATCGAGGTGGCCAGATCCTCTACTTACGCGTGCTTCAAAAACGGAATCCAGGGCACTGAGGCAAAAAGTGCGCTCTGATTGGTTGATGATTGGGTATCGACCTTTGAGCGAAAATACTGTCTCATCGCTGCCGATACAGACGTAAACCTGACCAAAATCGGCCGCAGTTTTCAAAAAAGCAATGTGTCCGCTATGCATCATATCAAAACATCCTGAGACCAAAACTTTTCGCATATCCTTTTTCCGTGTTAAATTGCCTGCAAAATATGAAAAGTATGCGGCATTCGGTGGTTTTTTTGGTGGGTTTGATGTGTCTAGTGCAGGGATTTTTTGGCGGTGGTCAACTCTTGGCAAAAGGATCATGCACTAATGGTCGTTGCGCTGACAGTATCGCCCCAAAGATGCAATGGTTCGCCGATGCCAAGCTGGGAATCTTTATTCACTGGGGGATTTACGCGGTGGAAGGGACATCGGAAAGTTGGAGTTTTCATAGCCGACAAACCACCTATCCATATTATATGTCGCAGCTAAAGGGCTTTGGTGCGGAAAAGTACGACCCCAAAGCTTGGGCCGCCCTCATCAAGGAAAGTGGTGCTCAATATGCCGTGATTACCACCCAACATCACGATGGTGTCGCTTTGTGGGAAACCAAGCAATTGACCCCGAACACGCCTTGGAGTTTGAGTTCAAAAGAGCCATTGAAAATGCAAAAACCTGCTTTGTGGAATGCGAAATTGCCGTTAAGTGTGGTTGCTCAATCTCCGGCCAAACGCGATGTGATTGCTCCTTTTGCTTCCGCCTTGCGTGAACAAGGACTAAAGTTTGGGGCTTATTATTCACTCCTAGATTGGTCGCACAACGATTACCCGGGTTTTTTTAACGATCAAGGTCGATATAAATTGGCAGAGGATCCGATTCGATGGCAGCGATTTTTGCAATTTATGCATGGTCAGATTGGTGAGTTGAGTGCACAGTTTCACCCCGATTTGTTTTGGTTCGATGGGGACTGGGAACACAGCAACGAGGAGTGGAATGCACCAAAAATTAGGCAGGATATATTGGCCGCCAATCCCAATGCGATTATGAATGGCCGATTGCAGGGTTACGGTGATTATGCAACGCCCGAACAGAACATGCCGATCACCAAACCGACGTTGGTTGGATTGGATGGTAAGCCGTATTCGCCGCTGTGGGAACTCTGTATGACGAGCAACGACAACTGGGGATGGCGACCGAATGATACATTGATGAAGACATCGAACGAGGTGATTCGCATTTTTTCGGAGTGTTTGGGGATGGGCGGGAATCTGTTGTTGGATATCGGACCCAAGGCCGACGGAACAATTACTTGGGAACAGACCCGATTGCTAAAAGATTTGGGTCGTTGGACGAGCAAGCACGCCGAAGCCATTTACGGTTCCAAATCGGGTATGCCTTTAGGTCATTTCTACGGGCCAAGTACAATCAGCAAGGACTCTACGATCCTGTATTTGTTTATTACGCAAGTCCAAGGTATGTCGAGGGATGACAAATACATTGAGGCAGAAGAATTGGAGGAGGCGATCAACGAAGTGTTGGGCAAGTCGGGGGAGGATGCTATCGAAATCGATGGGGGTTCTGGCATGGGTTGTTCGGTGATGGTGAAGGGGTTGAAAAATCAAATCGAATCGGTTCAGGTGTTGGGGACGGATTTTGTGATCAAGCCAAAAGTGGTAGGAAAAATCTCTTGGAGTTCAGTGCCTGGTACCGTTTTTATTGAGGTGCCTTTTGATGCACTGGATTCGAATGTCACGGTTTTGAAGTTGAAGTTAAAAGGACCACTGAGCTTGTATCAGGGCGCGGGAGGGTTTCATTAGACCGTGGGTATTTTTTAAAGAAAAATTGAAAAAAGGTGAAAATTCAAATGATAAATACACGTAATCAGGTTGTCAAACTGCATGGAATTAAGCTTGGGATTCTGCTATTTTTCTGTTCGATGAGCAGCGCCGTTTTGGCCCAAGAACACCATCAACAGAAGTATTTTCCGCCATCGGATACGTTGGTGCAGAACAAGTTGGAGCAATGGAGCGATTTCAAATTTGGACTTTTGATGCACTGGGGACCATATTCTCAGTGGGGGATTGTTGAAAGTTGGAGTATTTGTCCGGAAGACGAAGGCTGGTGCGAACGGCGCGGGCCGTATGCCCAAGACTATTTTGCCTATAGAAAGGCCTATGAAGGATTACAGAATACCTTCAATCCGGTGAAATTCACTCCTGAGAAATGGGCCTCCGCGGCCCGCTCCGCTGGGATGAAGTACATGGTATTCACTACCAAACACCACGACGGGTTTGCTATGTTTGATACCAAGTACTCGGATTACAAAATCACCTCGCCCAATACACCGTTTCATACCAATCCAAGGGCCAATGTCGCCAAGGAGGTGTTTGATGCCTTTCGCAAGGAAGGTTTATGGGTAGGGGCGTATTTCTCAAAACCCGATTGGCACAGCCCGTATTATTGGGATCCTTATTTCCCACCCATGGACCGCAATCCGAATTATGATTTGGAACGATATCCGGAGAAGTGGGATAAATTTCGCAAGTATACCACTGGTCAGATTGAGGAGTTGGTCCGAGATTACGGCAAGATGGATTTGTTGTGGTTGGATGGCGGACAGGTACAGCCAGCATCGCCCGGATCGGGTTTGTGGAAGGGGAAGGTGATCAACCAAGATATCAAAATGGATGATATCGCAAAGATGGCGCGCAGTTATCAGCCCGGTTTGATTGTGGTGGACAGGGCGGTGGAAGGGCCGAATCAGAATTATCTGACGCCGGAGCAGCAGATTCCCAACAAGCCTTTGAGTTATCCTTGGGAGACCTGTATGACGATGGGCGGAAGTTGGAGTTATGTGAAGAATGAGCAGTACAAGCCAATTGACGAGATTATTCGCAATTTGTGTTTGATTGTGTCGAGGGGTGGGAATTACTTGTTGAACATCGCGCCGAGTGAAACGGGGGAGTGGGACAGTGCGGCCTACGTGCGATTGGAGGAGATTGGGGCATGGATGCGGGTGAATGGCGAGGCGATTTATGGTACGGAGCCCATCGCGCCGTATGAGCAACATGTCGAAAAAGAGCAAGATTGGGTTTTTACGAGTAAGTTGGAGGCAGGGAAGTGGGTAGTATATGCGATTCTGATGAATAACATCGACCTAGGTAAAACGGTAGATTTGGATTTGAGCGAATTGGCCAAGGTGTGGTCTGAACGCAGGGTTTCTTTATTACCGGCGGATGTTGCAGCGAAGGCAGTATCTCGTTGCCGGGCCCAGTTGTTGGGTTATGATGTAAAGGAAGAGAAGTTATTGGTATTGGGGGAACAGAAGTTGACCTTGCCCAAGTCGTTAGATTGGCAAACGAGGAAAGTTTCTAAGGACGGTCCTAGTGGTAGCAAGATTATTTCGCCGGAGAATTACCGCAACATGCCGCCGGCTTTGGTTTGGAGATTGGAGTTTGAGTGATCCGTTGTGGTTCATGTCTTGGTGAAAAACCGACTTTTGAGCCAATAAATGAGATTAAATCAGTGGGGATTGGCGCAAAAAAAAGGCCTCGTCGTAGACGAGGCCTTTTAAAGAAATGAAGATGATTGATTATCCTGCGTTACTTACGTTTACTGCATTTAAACCTTTCTTACCGTCTTTCAGTTCGAAATTAACGGTATCGCCTTCGCGAATTTCGTCTTTCAAACCTGTAACGTGTACGAAATACTCTTGACCGTCTTCGTTGTCAATGATGAAACCATAGCCTTTGCTGTGGTTGAAGAATTTAACAGAACCTGTTTTCATGAATTGATAATTAGTATTTTTATTATAAAATTGAGCGGGAAAGATAAGTCCCTTTTTTGTAAAAACAACTTTTTTATCAGTAAAATGTATAATTATTGTTGATTAAGCCGCTTCGCCTAAAGATTTCATGTATCTGATGTGCGAACCGACTGCATATGTGAAGGTTGGCATCTCGTTATACTTGACATTATACTTGGCACACAAAGGCACCAAAATCTCATTCAAAGCAGGGTAATGGACGTGGCTAATATTTGGGAACAAGTGGTGTTCGGTTTGGAAATTCAATCCACCCATGAACCATGTCGCAAAAGGAGACTTTGTCGCAAAATTATTGGTTGTCATTACCTGGTGAACGGCCCATTCGTTTGGAAGACGCTCTTTTGGAATGTCGTATTGCGTTGCATCTTCAAAATGTGTTGTTTCCACAGCGTGGGCCAACTGGAATACCAAGCTTAAAACAATGCCCATAGAAATTTGCATCATCATATAACATAAGAATCCATAACCAAATCCCAAGAAATACAAGGGGGCAATAACATATAACCCGGTATAAACAATCTTAGCTGTCCAGAAAATCAAGTGTTCGCTTAAGGTCATTTTTGGCATAGGCTGCTCATTTACCGCTTTGTTGAAATACTTCATGAAGTCGTTGGCGTACATCCAAAAAATGATCGAAATACCATACAAGAAGAACATGTACAAGTGTTGATTCTTGTGGTAGGGTTTGAAAGGCTGTGATTCACAATGGCGAAGGATAGGTGCTTTTGCGATATCATCGTCCAAACCATCTACGTTGGTCCAAGTGTGGTGCAAAGTATTGTGTTTGAATTTCCAGATAAAGGCATGACTTCCCATTAAGCTCAATGAGTTACCGAACAATTTATTGACCCAACCTTTGGATGAGAATGCGCCGTGACATGCATCGTGCATTACATTAAACCCAGTGAAAGTGTGCATTTGGCCGATTAAAACGAACAGTAAAACACTGCCCCACATCGGCATTGGAATGCCAACTGCTGGAATATTTAATGCAAGAATTAAGAGTATTGGTGTAGTGATAAGAGCGAATGCGGTCTTCGTCCACAAGCGGATATCGCCGTTTTTTGATAGATTTCTCGAAGTGAAGTACTCGTCGACTTGAGTTCTGAGTTCGTTAAAAAAATCGTTGCCGTTGTTGGTGAATCCAATGGGTTTGGTTGCCATGTCACAAAATTAGGTGAAATTTATTTGTCCCTAGTTAAACGTTAAGTTAATTGTCTAATTTCTTAAACAAAGAGAATGAGTGGATTGACTAAAAAACGATACCAAATCGTATTCCCGAATTGAAAT
>CANIZU010000130.1 GCA_947472115.1 Flavobacteriales bacterium
CTAGAATTTCTTGGCGATGCAATCTTGGATGCCGTTGTCGCCGAAATTTTATTTAAGCAGTTCCCCAATAAAAACGAAGGCTTTCTAACCGAAATGCGCACCCGAATTGTAAACCGGGAGCAGTTGGGTTATTTGGCGAGTAAACTCGGTTTGGTGGAAATCATGGACATCAAACGAGATCTGCATTCTAATAAAATTGCGATGAAAACCATCGGGGGCAATGCCTTGGAGGCGCTTATCGGTGCGATTTATTTGGACAGAGGTTTTTTGGCCGCTCGAGAGTTTGTAAGTCAGCGTTTGGTGGGGCAGTATTTGGACATGGAAAAACTCATGGCCACAGCGGTTTCGCATAAGGCTTTGATTATGAAATGGGCCCAGCAAAATCATAAGGTGTTGCGGTTCGACAGTGAGTCACAGGTTGAAAATCGAAATGATTTGCATTCGGTGAGTTTGGTGATCGACGATGAGATTTGGTTCACCGAGGTCAACCACAGTCGTAAGAAAGCAGAGGAGTTGTGCTCTGAAAAAGCCTGTCGGAAATTGGGACTTTAATCCGTTTCTTCGATATTTCCTTCTTCTAAGTCGACATCCTTTGGCATCAAAATGACTTGTTCTGTTTGTTTTGCAAAGTTGCACCAGTAACAATCGGCTTTCCCGCAGCCATTCATAAATTCCAAGGTTTGCAGTTGATGGTTGGCTTTCGCAATCCATTCCCGAAGCAATTTATTTTGATCGTCATCGTAGTGTAGCTTGATGAGCGGAAATTCCCCCTTTTCATCTTTTTCGATACAATCAATGATGGCCATATTGCACTGCCAAGATTTCCCCGGCTGTAAATTGCTCATAAGTTGGTAGACGCCCAATTGAAACCAATAGGGGTTTGGAAGTTTTCCTTGGCTTCGCGGCCCCGGAGGGGCCGCCTTCTTCGCGGAATTTTCGGGTTTCCCGGTTTTGTAATCCACCACCGTAACCCGATTGCCATCAAAAACCATTTTATCCAAAAATCCTGAAATATTCACCCCGTCTATAACCGCGTTGATCATTCTCTCTGTCTGTACCAAGCTGTACTGCTTGAATTCGTCTTTCCTTGCCTCATAATAAGCCGGAAGTACGTCGTGTCCTTGTTGCATCCGCAGTTTGAATTGCTTCTCGTTAAACGCATGCCTCTCCTTGTACATCTCTTTGTCGAATTGCACCCTCAAATCCGATTCACTCATCCAAACCTTGTCCTTCGTCCATCGATCTACCCATTTGTGCATCGCCCCGTGCATCGCCGTTCCAAAAGCTGCCGCCGGAGATGGCGCATCGGGTACCCGAACGATTCTAGTGAAATAGAATTTTAAGCCACACTCCAAAATGCTATACAAAGTGGAAGGTGAGAACTTGAAATTGGCAGTTCTGCTCGCAATCCACTCCATTTTGTCGGATTTCAACTTCGGTTTCGATGTTCGCAATAACATCGCCTGGTTGGTGAGAATTAATCTCTCGGTTGGTATAGTTGTGCAGTCTCGCGCTTCCGATTCCAATGCCTCAGAAACAAAAGTGGAGGTGATTGCATCGCTGACTTTTGTGGCAGTAATCCGTTTCTGGTTGTAACTGATATGCAAAGACTTCTTTGCTCGGGTGATGGCGACATAAAACAGACGACGTCGTTCCTCACTGCTTTCCTCATCAGTTGTTTCGTTTTTAAGTTGAATGTTCTTGCCATGAATCAACGATAAGATTCGGTATGGCATCCTCCCTGTATCGCTTTTTTCCCATTCTGTTTGATTGGCTCGAACCACAAATACATGATCAAACTCCAAACCCTTACTGCTATGTGCTGTTATGAACTGAACACCCTCAGCCCTGCCAATGCGCTTTTCTAAAGGAACTGTAATGTCGTTGTTGATCATCTTTTTCACCGTTGCGATAAATTCATGGGGTTTCATGAATGGGGTTTTCTCACTCATTCTGATGGCAAATTCCATGAACGTTTGCAATACTTCCAAGGTCCATTCTTGGTCGTGCGATTTCAATGAATAAGCCAAATAGCCACCCTTGCTGTATATATCGCGAATCAATTCGGGTACGGTCAACCAACTCGCTTCCTTAATCCATACTTCGATGTTGTTCCAAAGTTCTATTAACGCCTCAGACGGTGAATTTGCAAACATATCGCCCTGGGTAGGCGACTTGATGATTTTTTGAATGTGCTCGCGCCAAGTGTATTTTTCTTTGCCGTCTTTTCTGCTGCTTGATCGGTCGGCATAGATGCTAACCGACATTTGATTTACCTCAAAACTGCTGATATCATAAAGCGGGCTGACCAATAATTTGTAAATTAAATGTTCCCCGCTGTTAGGCATTTCTAATTCTAGCGACAAGTATTCCAACCAATTGATTAAATGTTGGATCAATGTTTCATTGAGGATATTTACCGGTCTGTGAATTACAAAAGGAACCTCAACGGCGTTAAACGCATCGGCCAAAACCAAGGCGTGCTTGTTCTGAGGAAACAATACTGCGATTTCATTGGGTGTCTCACCTTCGGCGATAAGTTTTTTGATAGTTTCGGCCACACCAACCGCTTCGTGAAATTCATTGTTAAATAGGTTGTTGCTTGGCGATACCTGAGGATATTGCAAATTGTCGCCGCTGGCAATCAAATCCTTACTCAACCCCGGCATCTGATTCACCAATCGCAATGTGTTTTTATCAATCAACCGTTTGGCGCTGTCCAGAATAGGCTGCGTACTACGATAATTTTTCACCAAAACCACTGTCTTTAAATGGGTTTCGTATTTCTCAGCAAATTTCAGCATGTTACTCACCTTTGCTCCTTGGAACGCATAAACGCTCTGATCATCGTCGCCCACTACAAAACAATTGGGTTCGTCTTGCCAATAATCAATCAATTTATAAAGGATGTGATTTTGGATTCCACTTGTATCTTGGTATTCGTCGACCAGAATATATTGAAATTGCTCTTGGTAGGTAATGAGTAGTTCCTCGTCTGTATCAAACGCCTTTGCCACCCATTCCAACATATCAGAAAATTCATACAAGCCCGCCGCCGCTTTCGCTCCTTTGTAATTCTCATAAAGATCCGCTGCCGCTTTTGCCTTTTTCCACGATGTCATTGCTTGATCGTAATCCTTCATTTTTAGATCACCAGCCATGTTCGGAGCCCGGTTCACTTTATACGTGTGGTTTGGGAAGGCTAGCTTGTAATTGTCGTGATCGCTAAGAAACGTTATCCAATCATTGATTTGCGACGCATCGATTTCTTCCGATTGCATGAGCGCCCACAACTTAGTTAAGTCTTTGCGGATCTGCTGCGCATCTTCATTGTACGATTTCAGGATGGATTGGGCGGGGAGCTTCTCGATGAGTCCTTGCACTAAGTCGATTTTATCCAATTCGTCCATCACCCTTAGCTCGCGCCGTGAGAATTTCTCAGGATAGTCTTGAATTATTTTATTGCAAAGCCCGTGGAATGTATAAATGGGGACTTTATAAGCATCCGGACCCATAAATTGGCTGAGTCGTTTTTGCATCGCAGTGGAACCCGCTTCGGTATAGGTGAGGCAAAGGATGTTTTGTGGCTGCGTATCCGTTTTTTTTAGAATATTCAGAATCCGTGTGGCCAAGATTTGGGTTTTTCCCGTTCCCGGTCCGGCAATTACCATAACGGGTCCTTCAATGGCATCAACGGCAAGTTGCTGTTCTGTATTGAGTTTTTGATAGAGTTCTTCGAACGTCTGCATAATTGCAATATAGCCATTATCTTCGCATTTTTATGAGCAACACCAAGCAAGAATATACCCATGTTTTGAACGCCTGTAGGGAAGTGTTTTTGAAGAAAAATCAAGATTATGGCACCTCTTGGCGGTTGTTTCGTCCTTCCAGCTTAACCGATCAGATATATATCAAGGCGCAGCGAATTCGCAACATCGAAGAAACAGGTAGAAATGCCGTAGGCGATGACGTGCGCGGCGAGTTTATGGGCATCGTAAATTACAGTTTGATTGCGCTCATTCAGTTGCATTACATTGGATTGCAAAAGGATCCTGAAGGAATTGAAGAAATAGCCAAGGTCTACGATGAATGGGCGGAGAAAACCCGTGATTTGATGTTGCTGAAAAATACAGATTATAGTGAAGTGTGGCGCGAGATGAGAATCAGCAGCTTCACCGATATGATTTTGGTGAAAATTGCACGCATCAAACAGATAGAGGACAACGCCGGAAAAACTTCCGTGAGCGAAGGCGCCGATGCCAATTATCAAGATATTATTAATTATGCGATATTTGCTTTAATACGATTATAGAAACAAGATGCGGATACCTTACTTGATTGCCAGATTTTTAACCGGAGCACTGTTTGTGTTTTCTGGGATAGTAAAATTGAACGATCCTAGCGGTTTTGGGATCAAACTCAACGAATATTTTGATGTATTTGCCCAAGATCTAGCTACGCCGCAGGACTCTATGCGTTTGGTGGTGTTTTCTCAAGGGAAGAAAATCATCGACCAAAAAACGGTGTTGTACAGCTTCGATACCGAAAAAGAAATGGTTGTGGAAGCCCAAGGTGTTCTTGACGGGGGCGATGGGACAGCCGTTTTGCCAAAAATCAATGTTCGATGCAGCTGGGGTGGGTCATCCGTCGCGGAAGCAACGTTGGATGTGATGTTGCCTATTTCTAAGTCTATTGATTTTGAATTTGTGGCTCTTACGCCCGGACAAGAACTGCCAGTGGTTGGAAAGCTTAGTGCTCTTAAAAATGTCGGACATTTATCGTTCCCAGCACCAATGGTCGGAATGCCGGGTGGTGACTCTTCAACGGCGGAACCCCTTACATGGGAAGATATCTCTGTTTCTGAAAGTAAAGCAGTCAATATCGCCGCATTTGCCAAACCCAATGGTTCGCTGTTTGATTTCTTCAAGTGGTCCAAGGATTACAGTTTGTATTTGAGCGTTTTCTTCTGCGCCTTGGAAGTGTTACTGGGACTTGCGATGTTGATAGGCTGGAATATGCGTTTAACAGTGGCAATCACTGCGGCGTTGATATTGTTCTTTACCTTCCTAACCGGTTATAGCGCCTACTTCAACAAAGTGACCGACTGCGGTTGTTTTGGTGATTTCTTGAAATTGAAGCCTTGGCACTCCTTCTATAAAGATTTGGTTTTGAGCGGATTGATTTTGATAATGATCGCCGGAATGAAACACAATGTCCCTTGGTTCTCTAAGCCCTTTGGGGTGAAATTGATGGGGGTGTTGAGCGTTTTGACATTGGCCTTTGGCGTCTACTGTTATATGTATCTGCCCGTTTGGGACTTCTTGCCGTATAAAATTGGAAACAACATCAAAACAGTAATGACCTTTGTTCCAGAAGGAGAGAGGAGCAGCGATAGCATCGAAATTACTTGGGTATTGTATAAACCGAACAAGCAAGGGGGCACCGATTCTATTACTTGCACCACCGCCGAATTTGAAGCCAAAATGGGAGAGGGGTATCAATTTGATGCCGCAAAATCTCAACGTAAGAAATTGGTGATCGAAGGGTATAAGTCGCCCATTCACGATTTTGCCATCAATAACAATCAGACC
>CANIZU010000131.1 GCA_947472115.1 Flavobacteriales bacterium
GGCTTTTTTATTCCAACTTTTACAAACCGAATCCTTTGCCTAACTTTGCTAGGCAAATCAGCAAAAATTCAATGGCAATCGAAATAAAAGTACCGGCACCTGGAGAATCAGTGAGTGAAGTGACCATCGCAAATTGGTTGGTTAAAGAAGGAGATTGGGTGGAGATGGATGCCCCGTTGGCAGAGTTTGAAAGCGACAAAGCAACGTTTGAAGTAAATGCAGAAAAAGCAGGTGTAATCGAAAAACTGATTGGTAACATCGGTGATACCATTGCTATTAATACCGTAATTGCCGTTATCAATACCGATGCTGCACGTCCGGCTGCCGCCGAAGCCCCCGCCGCGAAAGTGGAAGCAGTAAGTGCTGCTGCGCCTGTTGCTGCATCAACTACAAGTAAATCAGAGTCGGCTAATAATACTCCCGCAGCTGCCAATAGCAATGCCTCAGCAGAATCTAGTCACAATGCGAATGACACAGATTGGTCTTTGGTTTCTCCAGTTGCAGCTCAATTGTTGCAGCAATACAATATCACCCCAAGTCAGGTCAAAGGAACGGGTGCGGGTGGACGAGTGACGAAAGTTGATGCTCTTGAGGCCATCGTGGCTTTGGGTGGTGTGAAAGCGCAATCAACAAGCGGACCTCGTTCTGAGAAGCGTGAGAAAATGTCGAACTTGCGCAAAACCGTAAGCCGTAGACTGGTAGCCGTAAAAAATGAAACAGCCATGCTTACCACTTTCAATGAGGTGAACATGAAGCCAATCATGGATTTGCGTGCGCAATACAAAAAGAAGTTTGAAGAGACCCATGGCGTTGGTTTGGGATTCATGAGTTTCTTTACCCGCGCTTGCTGTATCGCCCTAACTGAGTGGAGAGCAGTGAATGCAAGCATCGATGGGGAAGAAATCGTTTATCATGATTATTGCGATGTTTCAATTGCGGTGAGTGCCCCTAAAGGATTGGTGGTACCCGTGATTCGCAGCGCAGAAAATTTGTCGTTGGATGAAATCGAAAAAGAAGTAAAACGCTTGGCATCAAAGGCCCGCGATAATAAATTGAGTTTGGATGAGATGACCGGTGGAACGTTTACCATTACCAACGGTGGCGTTTTTGGTTCTATGATGAGTACACCGATTATCAATGCCCCTCAAAGTGGAATTTTGGGAATGCATAATATAGTAGAGCGCGCGGTGGTTGAAAACGGCCAGATCGTGATTCGCCCAATGATGTATTTGGCGTTGAGTTATGATCACAGAATCATTGATGGTCGCGAAAGTGTGAGCTTTTTAGTCCGCGTAAAGCAATTACTTGAAAACCCAGAAATGATGTTCGATGGTAAAAAGCCTCAAGAACGCGTTTTGGGATTGTAATTTATACCAAACTAGTTTCTAATATGCAGTGGTGGACGTGTTCCCCCTCAATTTCGTGACGTACCCTGTCTTTTATCGCCTCTTGTTCTGATGCAGTCAATGTATTATCCATCATCAGATGCGCTGTCATTGCATTTCTAGTAGTACTTAATGCCCAAATATGAAGGTGCTCAATACTCTTGACGCCAGGAATTTGAAGTATTCGCTTTTCTACCACGGTAATGTCGATGCCCTCCGGTACCCCATCCAAACTCAATCGGAAACTCTGTCGGAAAATATTAAGCGTTCCAACCAGAATGACTAAGCAGACTAGGACTCCTAAAATTGGATCTATCATCTCGATGCCTGTATAGGTGATGAGCAATCCTCCAATCAATACCGCCAAACTGACACCGGCATCCGCGGCCATGTGTAAAAAGGCTGATCGCGAATTGAGTTCGTTATTGCTCATGAATAGGAGTGCTGTTACCGTGTTGATCACAACACCTACGCCAGCCACCCAACTCACCGTGCTTCCTATTGTGGGCTCAGGGTGTGAGAATCGGACATACGCTTCGTGTCCCATCGAAGTGATAGCAATAAAAAGCAAGATACAGTTCGCTAACGAAGCAAGAATGGTGGCCTTTGAAAAGCCATAAGTATAAATATTAGTCGGCTGCTTGGCGGCCATTTTTAGTGCTACCAAACTGATGACCAATCCTGCCACATCGCCTAAATTATGCCATGCGTCTGCAAGTAATGATAAACTATTAATTTGTAATCCGTAGCCAAATTCCACAGCCACGAAAGTGAGGTTTAGAGCGATTCCCCAAAGGTATTTGGGCCCCATGTTTTCTTGTGGCGCGCTATGACTGTGATTGTGCATTGTATGAAAATGTGAAATTAGTGATTTAACACGGGTTTACACTGCATCAGCCCAGGAACCAAATAGATTTTACCCGTTTTTATTTCCTGACAGCGGAACCGGGTTCTCATTTTTTCTAGTTTGGTAAATTTGCGTCCGTCCTGAGTCTCGAACGTCTCTTGGTGTGGGATTTCTTCCACCAATAGCCATTCCAGAGAGGCGTCGTAGTTTCTTAGCGTTCTAACTAAATTGGCATCCGTACAACTGCTGGCTTTTGGGTTTTTTAGGTATCGATTTAACGCGGAGTGTACGTCTGTTGGCAGCAGATTTTGCTGAATGATGGGTGTGCTCACCACCTGAAATTCTCTTTTCCATTCGATGCCATGGGGTGGAACACGGGGGCCGGATTTCTCAAAATTTACGAGATGAGCAACCTCGTGCATGAATGTGATTAAAAAGGCAAAAGGGTTCAAATCGCGATTGATGGAAATGCGATGACTACTTTCGTTGGTAGGCGGACGGTAATCGCCGAGTTTGGTTAATCGGGGGTTTTTGATGCGCAATTGGATTTTGTGGTGCGACATCAAATCGGCGGCGTAGTGTTCACTACCGCTGGGTAAATATTTCTGTAGAACGGGTATGAGTTGTTCCTTGTTCAATTGTTGTGTCGATGTATCTATGTCAAGATAAAACTAGTCTAGCTTCCCTGTGAATTAATTCAATTTCCCATCAATTCAGTTTCCGTCAATTCAATTTCCCGTCAGATCAATTTTTTCATGGCGCGCTCAGCGACCTCCAACCCAATAGATAATGAGCTCGTTGCGGCTGGACTTGGTGCGTTGAGCACGTGAATGAATGAGGTGGATTCTTGGATGTAGAAATCATCGATTAGGCCACCATCTTTATCACAAGCCTGCGCCCTAACCCCTGCGCCTGCCGGAATTAAATCGTCCTCAGTGATAGATGGAACCAACTGTTGCAGTGCTTTTACAAAGGCGGGTTTGAAGTATGAGCGATGGTATTCGCCAAGTCCAGTTTTCCAGTATTTGCTCGCCACTTTTCTAAAGCCAGCGAAAGAGATGGCATCCCAAAATTCACTCCACTTGAAATCCGTTTTCTTATAACCCTCTCTTTGGAATGCAAATACAGCATTTGGACCTGCCTCGATTTCACCACTGATTCTACGAGTAAAATGAACTCCCAAGAATGGGAAATTTGGATCAGGCACGGGATATATTAAGTTGTTTACTAAATGTGCTTTTTCGGGTTTGATAGCGTAATACTCCCCGCGGAATGGGATGATTTTCATGTTGAGGTTTTCCCCTGCCATGGCCGCTACTTTATCGCAATAAAGCCCCGCGCAATTGATAACCAATCGGGCCTCATATCTCTCAGTATCGGTGTGAACCACAGCCCCATGTTCATTGCCAACAATCGCTTGGATTTTTGAATTTAATATAATGTTGCCGTTGGTATTTAGGTTGATGTTTTCAGCCAACTTTACGGCAATCTGCTTGTAGTCAACGATGCCTGTTTGGGGCACAAAAACACCTTTTATACCTACGCAATTGGGCTCGTATTGTTTGATTTCGTCTTTTGACAAAAATCGCAATCCCGATAACCCATTCTGAATTCCCCTTTGGTATAAAGCCTCTAGTCCTGCAATTTCTTCGGGTTTGATAGCGACAATTATTTTACCGCATAGATCATATTCGATATTTTGTGCTTTGCAAAAATCAATCAGCATGTCGTATCCTCGCAAACAATTTTGGGCCTTGAGGCTGCCGGGTTTATAATAAATTCCAGAGTGAATTACACCACTGTTGTTCCCTGTTTGATGTTTGGCAACGGCGTTTTCCTTCTCTAAAATGGTTACGGTTAAATCGGGGTTGAGTTGTAAAAGTTGGTAGGCCGTGGACAATCCCACAATGCCTCCGCCAATGATGATGATATCGGTTTTCATTGCTAGTTCAACAAAGTTACGATTCCTGTTTCATGAATGGAACATTGATTATCGCATCGCCAATTAAACATTGTGCACATTTCAATGGCTTACAATACAATTGATGTTGTGCAATCAGTGATTGACTCCATTCAGAGTTGGATTTGGGTGGTTTGCAACGGTGAAAGGCCGACATTTTTTTTGTCGTTGTATTTGTTTCCGATGGGATCGCGGATCGTAATTGCTCGGCCGCAATTTGGAATTCGGGTTTGTGGGTTTCCGTTGCCAGGGTGTTCCAGAGCGGGATTAACCCATTTAGGATGACCTTTTTTGCGTGCTCCTGGCCGTTGTTGGGGTTGTGCTTCTCGGATAGTTTGCCTAGTTCGTAGTGTTTGTCCCAATATGCACTTAGATTAGATTGAAATCCCTTTTTTGTAATAGTTTCAATGGTTTCTAGGTTCGGTTGGTTGAAAAATTGCGATAATTCTCCTTTGATCTGAAAGAGCCAACTGCCAAATTGAGCCAGCCGAATAGGGGCAAAAGATGGGGGTCTGACTTGTCGGTTATTCCATTGCAAATAATCAAGCGAATTGACATCGAACTTAATGACTTGGTATTGAAAAGTTTTTTTCAGCGATTCAAGATAGTCGTCGTGTTTAGTTATCGCCAATAGGCCACTGGTTCCGAGCAGATAGGCAATGATTTCGTTTTCTGATTTGGCTCGTAAAATGAGTGATTTTTTTACCGATTTACAAATGTCGATGCAGTTGTGTTGGTTTGCTTTGCCAATCCAGGCCGACATAAATGCATACAGTGCGGTGAGCCACCAGTCTTGATTGAGTTGATTGTGCGCATGGATCAGCCGTTCCATTTTTCCTTTAGTTCTTTGGGTCAATGCTAATTGCAATTGTTGCGTCAAGAGGCTTTCCGATATCGCTGTGATTTGTTGGTCGCAAGGCAGCGATGGTGCCGAGTTAAATTGGGTCAAGTTGAGTTTTGATACCCTTGATTTTATAGAAATACAGGGGATGGGGTCTTTGCTTTGGGTGAAACAAGGGCGATCGTTTTGCCAAACAACATGTAGGATTACGCCATTGTATCTGGGGTCTGTATGGTGGTTATGAATATACCAATCGCTGGCGTTGACATGGATTTCAATTGCGCCAAAACAATGGATTCCGTTGATGACGACTTCGGCGTTTAGAAAGTCGGGACCATTTTGATTATTCCATTCCCCTTGATTTATGATTTGTAATGGCTGACCATTATCGGTGGCTAGATACTGTGGCTGAAAAGCCAATTTCTCCCAAATGCGTTGCAATCCAAACTCTTTCACGGCTCAAAGATGTTAATGCGTTTTGTGAAATAAAAATGGGTTTGCTTTCTTTGGTGATCTTTGCAAAACGTCAATTTTGTGTTGGAAATAATGCAA
>CANIZU010000132.1 GCA_947472115.1 Flavobacteriales bacterium
ATACTGAGTGCGGTGAATAGAAAAGTCATGTTAGGGTTCAAAGACGACCTACCCTTGCAAATCGTTTGCCAAAGATGTTAAACTTTGGGTTAGGTCTTACAAACTTTCAAAAACAAGCTCAGATCCCGCCAAATCAACAGTCACATTTCCATTGTTGGAGAGTTTTCCCATCAGAATTTGTTTGCTCAGTTCGTCCAAAATTCGCTTTTGTAAAACCCGCTTCAAAGGTCTAGCACCAAAATGTGGGTCATAACCCAACTGAGCCAACCAATCCACCGCCGCCGATGTAACTGTCAACGCAATGCCATTGTCCTTCAAGCGGCCCACAATCATGTCCACCTGCAATTCCACAATTCGATGGATATCACTGCGTCCCAAAGGCTCAAACATCACCACTTCATCAATGCGATTCAAGAATTCTGGACGGATACTGCGCTTCAATAAATCAAAGACCTCGCTTTTTGCGCTAGCAACGATGGCATCCCTATCCCCAGACTCGATGTGCTCAAATTTTTCACGAATCACCTCAGAGCCCAAATTGCTCGTCATGATGATAATCGTGTTCCTGAAATTCGCAGTGCGACCTTTGTTATCGGTCAAACGACCATCGTCCAAAACTTGCAATAAGATATTAAATACATCGGGGTGGGCCTTTTCGATTTCATCCAACAATACAACACTGTAGGGTTTACGGCGGATGGCCTCGGTTAACTGACCCCCTTCATCGTATCCAACATAACCCGGAGGGGCTCCAACCAAACGACTCACAGTATGCTTTTCTTGGTATTCGCTCATGTCGATCCGAACCATCGCATTGTCGGTATTAAACAAAAACTCGGCGAGAGCTTTGGCGACTTCCGTCTTTCCTACACCCGTAGTTCCAAGGAATATGAAACTGCCGATGGGTTTTTTGGGGTCTTGTAAGCCGGCGCGACTTCTGCGAATGGCATTTGATAGGGCGGCTATTGCTTCTTCCTGGCCTACCACACGCTTGTGCAGTTCCAATTCCAAGGTCAGCAGCTTTTCACGTTCGCTTTGTAGCATACGGTTTACAGGAATTCCGGTCCAGCGACTCACCACCTCGGCGATATCTTCCGAATCCACTTCTTGTTTCACCATGAGCTGCCCATTGCGAGAATCGCCCAACTTCAAACTCAAGCTAAAGAGGTCTTCTTCGTTCTTTTTGATCAGACCGTAACGGATTTCAGCTACTCGACCATAATTTCCGTCGCGTTCGGCCTGGTCTGCTTCGATTTTTAACGATTCGATGGTCGCTTTTTTCTGCTGTATCTGAGTCAATACGCCTTTTTCATTTTCCCATTGGGCATTGAGGGCGTTGCGTTTTTCACTCAAGTTGGCGATGTCTTCATTGAGTTTATTCAGTTTCGATGTGTCGCTTTCCCGTTTGATGGCTTCTCTTTCGATTTCGAGCTGCATGATCCGGCGATTCATTTCGTCGAGTTCCTCGGGCACGGAATCCATTTCCAATCGCAGTTTCGACGCAGCTTCATCCAATAGGTCAATGGCTTTGTCGGGTAAAAAACGATCGTTGATATATCGCTGACTCATCTCCACGGCAGAAATAATGGCTTCGTCCTTGATGCGAACCTTGTGATGCACCTCGTATCGCTCTTTCAATCCGCGTAAAATGGAAATGGCTTCTTGGGTATCGGGTTCTTCAACCAACACTTTTTGGAAACGACGTTCCAAGGCTTTGTCGGTCTCGATATACTTTTGATACTCAGCGAGGGTTGTCGCCCCGATAGCACGCAATTCCCCCCTAGCCAAAGCGGGTTTTAAGATGTTTGCGGCATCCATGGCACCTTCGCTGCGACCTGCGCCCACCAAGGTGTGAATCTCATCTATAAAGAGTACGACTTCGCCTGCGGCACCGGTAACTTCTTTCACTACGGCTTTCAATCGCTCTTCAAATTCTCCTTTGTATTTGGCACCCGCAACCAAGGCACCCAAATCCAAGCTGTAAATCACTTTGGATTTCAAGTTTTCAGGAACATCGCCGCGAATGATACGCATCGCCAAACCTTCGGCAATTGCGGTTTTACCTACGCCGGGTTCACCAATCAAGACGGGGTTGTTTTTGGTACGACGGGATAGTATTTGCAGTACGCGACGGATTTCATCGTCTCTACCAATTACGGGGTCCAACTTTCCCTCTCTAGCCATTTGGTTGAGGTTGAGGGCGAATTTCTTTAGGGAATTAAATTGATTTTCGTCGGTCTGAGAATTGACTTTATTTCCACCGCGCAAGGCTAGAATTGCTTTTACCAGATCGGCGCGTTTCAGGCCGGCGTCTTTTAAAATATTGGCGGCTGTGTCTTTTCCATCCAGGATTCCCAAAAGCAAATGCTCGTTGGTGACAAATTCATCCTTCATTTCACCCATGGCTTTTTCAGCGGCGGTGGTCACGGAATTCAGCGCTTGTGATAAATATACTTGTCCGCCCTCAACTTTGGGAAGACCTTGTATCGAAGCATTTACGGCTTGTTCAATGCGAGAGAGGTTTGCACCGAGTTTACCTGTGATAAACTGCAATGTTTCCTCATCGTCGGTTATCATCGCCGAAAGCAAGTGAACCGGTTCCATCGCCTGTTGCTTGTTGGCGATCACCAGTTGCTGAGCCTTTGACAATGTGTCCTGTGCTTTGATGGTAAATTGTTGTAAATTCATGATGGTCCAATGCTGTCAAATCGGATTCCATTGTGGATACGGGTACTATTGAAGACAGAATGACACCCATCGAGTGGGATGGGGTACCTATTTAATGGACAATTTGACGGATTAATCGTGTTCGTCTTGTTCGATGGCTTCCAAAGGCAGTTCACCTTCTTCGGATACTTCGTCGGGAATCTCAGTGGTTTCTCGCTTCTTAGCAGGGCCTTTGAGTCGCGCCCATGCATCGGGATGAATACACACTTTAAAAATGGCGGTGTCTATCGTTCCAGAGTCTTTGGCGAGCAGTCGACGTCGTAATGCACTGAAATGCCCATTGTTTTCACGAACACAACCGTTGGAATCGAGGAACCATCGTACTTTTTTAGGCATCGGGATGATGCTGGCAAGGAAGGTGCATTCTCCCAAATTTAGGTCGATGGGATTCTTATGGAAGTAAAACCGCGATGCTTCTGTCACCCCAAAAATGCCGGGACCCCATTCAATTACGTTTAAGTAGACTTCCAGAAGGCGGGATTTTGAAACCAATGCACGACGTTCCATCAACCAGGTCAATAAAATTTCTTCTACTTTTCGGGCGATGGTTTTTCTTCGGCCAAGGAACACGTTTTTTACGAGTTGCATTGAAATGGTAGAACCCCCACGAGCAAATCGCTTTTGCTTGTAGTTCTGGGCGATGCTAGATCGGAAAGCATCCATATAAAACCCTTGGTGATGATAAAAATCGGGGTCTTCACTGCGCATCACGCATCGCGTAAGATCCGGACTGATATTGTCGATCCGTGTAAAATTCCCATTCGATTCACCCACCTGAAAACGGGCAACCACATCGCCTTTCTCCCAATAGGTATAGGTAAACTCACCGTTCATGATGCGAGGATCCACGTTGCCCCATTTCACAATCGTAAAATCCTTACTAGGCCACATTCTACTTTCCAAAATGCAATCGCGGGGTTTTTCGTGCTCCATGGCAAATTGAAAACGGTATTCAAGGGTTCCAGTGGCTTGCGGAATCCCAATATTTCGGAAAAGGCCCACCGGCAAACTGGTGAAAAAATCGTTGGCCTTAAGGCGAGGCATGTAAATATTAAAAGCGTATTTTGGGTTATTGCCTCCTTGGTATTGTGCGAAAACGTTGGCGTTGATGTGGTTGATCTGCACAGTACTCTGACTGTCGAGCTCAAAAAAGCCATCTTTGATATCGCAAACAAATCTACCGTTGGCGGAGTCCACTTGAACCAGCGTATCAGAAATCCTTTCGTCGTTTACCTGTAAGCCCACAAATCCACCGCGTAAATCGGCATGAATGGCGCCGAAGGATTCCCCCAACTCGTTGACCTGGAAATCGGCTTTTTGGAATCCCAAGCCATTTAATACCAATGGAATAGAGACGAATTTTTGATTTTTACTTGGTGTGATGCTTACGTGACCGGTGAGGTCGTCTTTGTCGATATCGCCCTGCAACACAAACTGAACCGATTTTGTGGTGGTAGCGGGAAGGGTGTCTGCGTCTGATTTTCTTCGTCTGCGATATTCTTTTTTCTCCTTTTCGGTGGTGATTTTTTCGCTTGTCGCGAGCAATTGCATCGACAGTTCTTTGTGTTTGAAAAGGGTATTGGGCAATTGGAGAGAGAAAGTGCCTGTGGTATCGGTCAATGCCAATTGGGTTTGGCGCATTTCCAAGTGATTGGGCACTTTGCCAATATAGGATTCAAGCTGACGGAACAAACTCACGATGGGGTCTTTGTTTGGTTTCGCATTTTCATCGGGTTTGTCATCGCTACCCATCAAACCACAATAGTTGCAGTAACCGGGGAGGTTTACAAGGTTCAAGGAAAGTTGTTCCGTTTCAAAACCTGATAGTCCGATATCCCAAAATTTCCATACGTTTAGTCCGATGGCTAAATCATCGCAGGCAAAAACCGGTGCTTTTGGAAGTGACGTATAGATTGATTGTTGTGCTAGAGGCAGCGTATCGTTTGGCGCTGGAATCGCTTGGTTGTAATTGAGTTTTAGTCCTTTCAAATGAACCCCAAACAGCCAAGTAAACCCTTTTTCTTGACAGGTGAGGGTGTAGCCTTTTTTATCCAACTTAACCACGGCCTTATTGAAAGCCCAGTTGAGGAGGAATCCCCGGCAGCTAATCCAAATGATTAAAAATAGGGCAAATCCAATCCCTGCAAACCATGATGTTTTCTTCAGCCATTTGAATCCCCGATTTGGATCGGTGAGCCACTGCCATAGAAAATCAATCCAAGTTCGGATGCGTTCCAGTATAGTTATACGGGGTGATTTGTCTGAGCTCATTTTTTACAGCGTCTGTAATATCCAGTTCGGTAATGAAATCGGCAATGCTTTCAGCCGTAATTTTACTGTGTGTGCGGGTTAGGGCTTTGAGTGCCTCGTAAGGATTGGGGTAACCTTCGCGCCTTAGGATGGTTTGAATGGCTTCCGCAACCACCGCCCAGTTATTATTCAAGTCCGCTTCTAAGGCCGCTTCGTTGAGGACCAATTTATTCAGCCCTTTAATTAAGCTGTTCAGCGCAATCAATGTATGTGCGAAAGGCACGCCGATGTTACGCAAAACGGTGCTATCGGTCAAGTCTCTTTGCAATCTCGATACGGGTAATTTCGATGACAAATGCTCAAACAATGCGTTGGCAATACCTAAGTTTCCCTCCGCATTTTCAAAGTCGATAGGATTCACCTTATGGGGCATCGCACTAGAACCTACTTCACCTTCTTTGATTCTCTGTTTGAAGTATTCCATGCTCACATAGGTCCAAACATCGCGAGAAAAATCAATCAAAATTGTATTGATGCGTTTCCAATTGTCGAACTGAGCCGCCAAGAAATCGTAA
>CANIZU010000133.1 GCA_947472115.1 Flavobacteriales bacterium
CCACAGCAGAGCGCCTCAGAAATCACGCAAGGCGCATTTTCCATTTCCGAAAACAAAACGAAAGCATCGGCTTCTTGCATTTGAAAAGCGACATCCGATGCATTTCTTGGTCCAAAAAACGCCACGCTAGGTTGAAAAATATGGAGCAACCCCAGTCCAAAGGCATAAGTTCTCGCCTGACTTAAGTATAGTTCATTGGCGCCTCCAACCAATCGAAATTGCATTCGCCAAGTGGGGTGTTTCTGTTTGAGCGCGGCAAAGGCACGCAACATACCAAAGATGTTTTTTCGGGGTTCCAACGACGAAACATGCAAAAAGGCAAATGGCAATGCCGGATCTTTATTGGGTTCCTTGAATTGAAACACCGATGTATCCACCACATTTCGGAACAGCACAAAGGGTTTTGCCCCTCCGAGATAGGCATGCATACTGCGTTGCGCGGCCAAACTCACCGGCGCTGCAACGGTCACCTTTTCCCAAAGCCTAAAAAAATCCCGCTTAAAAACCCATCCGCGTTTGCCAAACCCATCAAATACCACCTCATTAAATATGGCCCAATGCTCCGTATACCATAGCGGCACCGCGCCCTTCCCCGCTTTTCTAAAATTCTTGTACAAATCGGGAATCAGCCTTGCCACCTTATCACCCGCGTGGACATGAACCCCCTCGGGAATCCCATGCGCTGCGGCGTACCGCCGCAGCGCCATCCCCGCAACAATCTTATAAATCCAATAATTTAAAACCCTGAAAACCCCGCCGCCCCATGGCAATTGACCCACCGGCTGCCATACCACCTCAACGCCAGAAACGCCAGCAGCGTCATCAACTCCAACAACTCCGTCACCCCCCATCACCGACATCGGCCTCGCATCCTTTCCCAATCGATACACCGGAAAATGAAACAATACCAACCCAAATGAATCCTTCCTCCCCCTCTGATATTGCGCAAACGCCGCAGCATGTCGACCAATAAAATTGCCCGCACTCGCATCCAAACTACTTGGATACCAACCCGCTAACCACCATATCGATTTGGAACCGCCCACGTAACAAAAGTAAGCATCCCCAAGGTGCCCATCAAATTATTGGCAATTTTTACAAACCTTCCATTCTAACTTGAAAATTTCTCAAAAAAAATCTATCTTTGCACTTCAGTAAATGGCGGTTATAGCTCAGGTGGTTAGAGCACTAGCTTGTGGCGCTAGGGGTCGCCGGTTCGAGTCCGGTTAGTCGCCCTCCAAAAGAAAAAAGCAGCGAAATCGCTGCTTTTTTCTTTTTATCTTATCTCGAAATCACCCATTTGCAATTCCGATAACTGACTATTAAACAACAGATAGGCATTCAAAAACACCAATCCGCCGCCTTTATCAACCAATATACCTCAGCAACTCCGCACGCGTTGCCGCGTCCAAGAACTTGCCGTGGAAACTGCTTGTCACTGTGCTGCTCGACGTATCCTTAATTCCCCGGCTAGCCACACACATGTGCTTGGCATCCATCACCACCGCAACATCGTCTGTACCCAAAACCTGCTTCAACTCCTGCGCTATTTGAACCGTCATGCGCTCCTGAACCTGAGGACGGCGAGCATAATAATCCACAATGCGATTCAACTTACTCAACCCAATCACCTTACCGCTGCTAAAGTAAGCCACGTGCGCAAATCCATAAATCGGCACAAAATGATGCTCACAAGTACTGTGAAATTGAATATTCTTCTCAACCAACATCTCCGAATACTTGTAACTGTTTTCGAAAAGCGTTGGCTCTGGTTTATTCTTAGGATCCAGGCCTTTAAAATGCTCGTTGACATACATCTTGGCGACACGCAATGGCGTCCCCTGTAAACTCTCATCGGTCAAATCCAACCCCAACACATGCATAATCTCCTTGAAATGCTTGGCAATCAACTCGATTTTTAACGCATCATCCATCGCAAAGGCATCTTCCCTCAAGGGCGTCTCCTGCTTAATCGAAATGTGCGAATCGCCCATCTCTTCCCACTGCTTCAGCAGTTCGTTTGCTAACTTTTTATCCATTGAACTCTACAAAATTACGTGGTGTTTCGTACAATCTTACACCCAAATTCATTTCCTGGGGAACACGAGCCCGCAATTTTTGCCAAATCACCCAAACAATATTCTCGGCCGTTGGATTCAAATCACGAAATTCCTCAGTATCCAAATTTAAGTTTTTGTGATCAAATCGCTCAATCACTTCTTCTTCGATGTACTGCTTAATTAGCTTCATATCAATCAAATAGCCCGTCACAGAATCCACTTCCCCCTCAACCCTAACCTCCAAATCGTAATTGTGGCCATGATAGTGCGCGTTGTTACACAATCCAAAAAATGCTTGATTCTCAGCATCCGTCCACGAAGGAACATGCAAGCGATGGGCAGCATTAAAATGGGCGGTGCGGTAAACGGCGACTCTGTGTGACATCTTTTTTGATAGAAATAGTGATAGTAAAACCAAACAAAACGGAAATGGTTTGTTTCTATACAAAACTATGATGCAATTCACATTTATCACCCGCGTTGATGCCAATATTGACGAGGTTAGTCGAAAATTCAACAAAGAATTGCTCCTCAAACTCAACCCGCCATTCATCAAAATGAATTTACTGCGATACGATGGCCAACTCACCGGCAACCAGCTCTCCTTCCAAATTGGCATCGGCCCCATGAAACAGCATTGGGATGGCATCATTACCGCCCACCGCTACACACACAAAGATTGGCTTTTCCGCGATGAAGGCCTCAAACTTCCGCATCCCCTAAAAACTTGGAAACACACCCATGCGCTGAAGTCCAATGGGGAACAAACGATAATCATCGACCGCCTAAAATTCGAAGGCTTAAATCCTTTCTTTAGCGCGATGCTTTGCCTGCCGTTTATCTTGATGTTTTGGATGCGTAAACCGCTCTACAAAAAGCATTTAGGCAAGCGCTAGTCGTGTTTGTGATTCCGATAGAGCCCGTCCATCACCACCACATGGGGCAAGGTAACCAACGATAACAAAACAAAGGCAAATCCCAGATTCGATTCCAAATCAAATCGCAGTAAAAACGCCATCCCCACCAAGGCCATCAATCCAAAAGGTACAAATCCCATGAGCGTTTTCTTTCTGTTTTGATTGTAATTCACACGAACATAGTCCAATTGATATTGCATCGATTGTAAGGCATGCCAAAAGCAAAAAACGACAACGAAACCCAAAAGCAAAGGCGTTAACCAATACCAAACGGTGACCAAAAACCACTGTAGTAAATACGACATCCAGCCACTGCGATGCGTACGATACAAAACTGCGCCGTAGATCAAAACAAAGACAATCGAAGCGACAAGCAACCCGCTATTGTCGAGATGCCCGATGTCGGAAACAGTGGCGCCAGGCCGACCCAGCATCGTCGAAAAAATACCAAACACCTCTTGGCTGTGCTTGAGCACCGGGAAAACCACCAACCAACTGCCCCATAGTATAGAATCCAACGACCAAATTCGGTTTGTGTTAAAATTCGACTGACCAAAATGGTGGATCGAAATCAAAAGGAATAACGCCAGCGACAGCATCGGCCAAACATACCATAAAGCCAGATACAGCAGCATTACGCCGAGGTACATTACTAAAAATTTCGCACTGCCCGACGTGTTTTTTTCTTTGCGATAAAAAAAGTCGTTGCCGCCGTGAGGAATCCCCAAAAACACCAAACCCACCAAGCAGAGCGCGCCTTGCAGCATCGCAAATTGCAATAGAAACGGCACCATGAGAATAAAAAACAATTGCAATATCAACTGCCAACGAAACAGCGGCGACCTGGTATAATTCGATTTCAGCGCTTCCATATCAATTCATCCATTTGGCAAACAAGGTCCTCAGAAAAAGGCGCTTCGGCAACCTTGAAAATATCATTATCTCTTGCAAAAGATTGGTTTTTTCATTCAAAAACCGCAACACATTGGAAGCACTTTGGTAATGAAACAGTTGATCAAAAATTTGCTTCCCTCGATTCGGGTGTTTTTGTAAAATTCGCAACAGCAAATCATCATAAAAACGAAACCGCTTTTTCCGATACAGCGTGGGTATCAATGCATTGCTTTTCAGTGCCAAGGCAATCGATCGACCGTGTTGCATCATTCGTAAAAATCCATAACCGGTTGTGGGTTTTAAGGCCCCGGCCAGAACACCCAAAGGCACAATTCGCTTATCTGCTGCATGAAACCGCTCCGACGCATCAAAAACTGAGCTCATGGGAATTGCGTTGTGTTCCAATTCTGTCATGGAAATATCCCAACCGCGTTTATCACAAATTTCTTGAAGCATACGTTGCCCTTCCTCCAATCCCAAAATCTCTTTATCAAACTGCGTGACTTCAATCAATGCTTCTTCACGGCTAAATGGAAGGACATAGAGAAACCGAGTTTTTCCTGTCTGTTCAATTCCAAAATCCATCAATGTACAAGCGTCGGAATCAAATAGGGATACACCCGATTTGCTCTTTACACGCCAACCCACAAACGACTGCCACAAAGCAATTTCTGATGACTTTACCGACGCGCCTCCGCTTCCAAAAAACCAATCAGCAACCACGTTGAGGCTCTCAACACTTGCGTCATTATCAATTTGGACGTCCACCGAAACCTGACCCCCAATTTGACTGTTTGATGTCACACGGCCAAAACACCAATCGATTTGACCGGAAGATCCAATTGCGTTTTTTACAAATGTGTAAAATGCCTCGCTCCGACAGTGATAATAAGTATAGGGATCGATGCGCTGTGATTCACCAAAGACTTGAACTTGACTCCAGGAAAAATCGACAAAACTTAGATCCTGAATCAAAGCATCGCCCCAAAAACACCAAGTTCTATCGTTTTGCTTGAATTTGTCGCACTCCACAATGAGTAACGTTTTATCGTCCAACAAACCCTCTTTATGCATCCAATACGCCAACCACAAACCGGAAGCGCCAGCGCCTTGAATGATATAATTGTACCTCTTTTTCAATCAGAATAAAGCATACAATAAACCACAACAAACATTTAATTGTTTGAATCACAATCAATTATTATCCATTTTTGACCCAAAACCCGAATCCATCGGAGACCAAATCGTGTAAAAAATGTGCATCAAAACCCCAAAACACTATCTAAAGAAGGCCTAACTTCGCGACCATGAAATTTTTCATCGATACCGCCAATTTGGCTCAAATCAAGGAAGCAAACGACCTCGGAATTCTTGACGGCGTAACAACAAACCCAAGCTTAATGGCAAAAGAAGGCATCTTCACCGAAGAAGCTGTTTTGAACCACTACAAAACCATTTGCGAAATGGTAGACGGTGATGTAAGCGCGGAAGTGATTAGCACAGATTTCGAAGGCATGATTGCCGAAGGTGAAAAATTGGCAGCACTCCACCCCAACATCGTAGTGAAAGTTCCTATGATTAAAGAAGGTGTGAAAGCCATCAAATATTTTTCAGATCGCGGAATTCGTACCAATTGTACTTTGATTTTCAGTGCAGG
>CANIZU010000134.1 GCA_947472115.1 Flavobacteriales bacterium
GCATTTTCCGTGGGGTAATTATTGGTTCTAAATTCTATCTTAAAATTGGCTGGCAAAACATCGGGCATCGCAACTGGGGTCTCGGTTGTGCTGTTCAAAGGATACGCATCGGGCTGACCGTTGACTTCAGAAATTTCACAATGAAAAATATTGTTCGATGGCAACATCCCATTATCCCACAAACTCCAATTAGGCAGCGTGATGCTCACCGTATCAAGCGATGCCAAATTACCCGCCCAATGCCAAACTTGCTTCACCGAAGCGTTATTCGCCCAATAAGTAAATTGCAAGGTCTTAACTTCTGTTTTACCCATATTCTGGACCAAAATCACCGGCTGTGAACAAATGGGATTGGTTTTGGAATATTCGTAGTCCTTGGTTGGCTTTACCACTTGAATGATTTTTGCATCGTTAGTAAAACTCAAATCACCATAGCTAATTAACTGATGCGCAACGATATACCTGTAATCGCCTGATTTCGTAGGCTGCGAAATTTCATAATCGATGGTTTCCGTTTTTCCAGGGGTCACCCACTTTGTGATTTCATGTTCGATCAATTTGGAACGCAAACCCGGACACCAGCCCTGTCGCGGAATCAACCAAGTACCGCCTTGCGCAATCATCGGATTTACAGAACAATCAACAACAGAACTCCAACTCATCGCATTGCCCGCCACGTTCAAAGTATGGGTAATTACACCTCCATTTTGCTCAAACTCGCCATCAGAACCGTGCCCCGTGATGGTAGAGCGCAACTTGAACGATTTAGCATTGGACAGCAAAGGGACATTCATTGGAGCGAAAACGGAATTATTCAAAATACTGTTGATGCCAGGGCCTCCCATACGCGCACCACCCTGCCAAAGCTGATTGAACTCCAAAACAGGTCGAGCCGGGGTCCCCAAAATGAACAAAAACTCCATCTCCATTTGTTCCTGATTCTGTCCGCCCATAGCCACAACAAGTCGCTTATTTTCCTTAAGCAGCGGCGCATAATCCGTCATATCGAGGTACCAACTTTTACCCGCCATCCCCAAATCCAAATTGATTCCATAAGGCGTAACAAACGACACCAACTCATTAAACCAAGGGAATCGTAGGGAGTAATTCAATTTAGCAATATCAATAGAACCTTGTGACTTATTGACGATTGAGTCCTTCAATTTCCCGTTATCGCCATTGTAAACCCAAGATTTACGGGCTTCAAACAAAGAAAAACTCGAATCGATTTTCAACAAATCATGCGTCACAATTTGAGATTTTGAATTATCAACAACCATAAAACGGTCGATGCCATTGGGGTTCCTCACAACCGAATCTCGTTGCAAAATGTTGCTTACCGTTTTGTTGTAAGTCCCCGACAGCAATGTAATGTTGGGTTTTTCCGTGTAGGATTGAAACATCCGATTCAATTTATCACCGCGATCATAGGCCCATTGGGTATTGACCCCGCTTGATACCTTCCCCAGCGCATCATCGGAAAACGATTTGCCCTTTCCCTCATTCATGGGGTAATAGGCCACCAAACTCGCATATTGGGGATGGTTATTATCAATGGAACGGTTCATCCAGTCTTTCACTTCCGCGGCCGACAGTGATTTGTTCCAAATGCTCAATTCGTTGATTTTCCCTTTGTAATTGTTTTGCAAATTCTGATCTTTCCCTAAAATCATATTCATGATTGAAAGGGCTTTGGTTTTGGCAGTGCCAGATAGCCAGATGGTTCCATTGACGTAAACCGACATGTTACCGGTGGTTGCATTCTTGGTAAATACCCAATGATTCCACTTTCCTTTGTATTCAGTGGGCGTCGCCGCTTTATTGATTCGATCAAACCCGCCCGCTGCAAATCCACAATCAAAATAAATGTTAGCATCGGACCATGGGAAGTGGATGTTCAGCTGACGTTGATTTGGATCAGCCGCCCAACCGTAAATCACCGACGTATTGGCTGGCAATGCCGTAGTATCACCCATAGCCCAAAAAGCGATGGAAATTTCATTTTTGATCGACGATAGTTGTGATGCTTCAATTACGATGTGACCGTTGGAAGAAAAATCAACCGCGTAATTGTTATTGGCCGCCAGTAAGCAAGCAGTAGTATCGGCATATCCTTCCAAAACAACAGGATTAGTACCCACCGAGTTGGTGAATGAAAATTCGATCAGCACATTGCTCTTTCCATCCCAAGTGAATGGCGTATGAAACACGATTTTATTGTTGCCCACCACAAAATTGTATGAATTGTTATAGGTCTCCGTAAAACCTGTCAGTAAAGGAGTATTGGCATCCAACTTCGCTAAAACAGTATGCTGTATTTGTATTTTGAAGAAATTCGCAGTGCCACCACCGAGTGCTTTGAGGATAAAACCTTGTATATCACCAGCAGAAAAACCCGCAGCGACCAATTCTTCGGCTCGGTACAAAACCTGTGTTTTAACCGACTGTTTGGCGGTATTTAGCGCTTTATAGATACCCAAATTCCCTTTTCCTACTGGATATTTTGTTTCGTTTGAAACAGAATTGACTGTCACCGATTTTAGTCCATAATCGTAGTAATCGCAAATTGGTTTATTGGTATAATTGAAAGTGGTCCCCGCAAAGTTTGATATAACATATTTGGGCGCAGTTTGGGCCAATGTTTCAATTTTGCTCGAATCCACCAAAAATGTATTGCAGGAATAGTCCCATTCGCCGCATCCTTTGTTACGATTAGACCCATCAGAAATCAAACCATTTTTACAACGCATATTGTATCGTAAAATGATTTTTTCAAATGTGAGATTCCCCTTGGGAAAATAGGCCATCGTATCTCGGGTATTGGAAGCATAATGAAACGTCTTCACCCGAATGGTATCGCCCGGTTGCTGGGCAAAGATCCGAGAAGGGATTAATGATAAAACAAATAGTATTGCAACTGAGATTTGGGAAAGTTTAAAAGTCATTTTGATTAATAAATATTGTATATCATTCAAAAGTACTGCGTTAACGAAGTGTTTCCAAATGTGGAACCGACCCCCTATTTATTCGCGTTTTCCATTTGGGCAATAATCACCAAATAATCCCAATACACAAAATCACTAATTGTGTGGCCACTTACGACAAACCAACTAGTCGTCGTCAACCTCAGTTTCCTCTAGTGTTGAATCGGGAAGATTGATGGTAGAGTTGATTTCAGTATGTCGAATTTGACCACCTAAATAACCCGTCCTCGCAACAAGACCGAAGCTAATGAGTGACACAAACAGGACAACGACTGCAAAAGCGGAAGCTGCTAACGATTTTCTCGAGGTCAAGACCACCCCAATAAGTGACGCAACGCCTAAAATAACGAGAGCAATCAGTGCGTATAGTGCAAATTCTTCATGTTGCTTAATGGATACTTCTGCAACGCCTTGAATTTTTTCAACCGTCTCTTCAGCCCCTTCCCCAGTTAAATATGCGATCGCAGCACCGATTGCAGAAATCACAAAAAGATGGTAGGCCGCGATTTTTGTTTGGTCGCTTTTTGTCCAAATTCCATGAGCGATAACAATTCCTCCCAAAATGGACCCAAAAATGGGCAAATGGGTAATGAGCAGGTGAATATGTGTTTGGTTCATTTTGATTTTATTTCATCCAAAGGTTGCGTCGATTTAATGAGACTAAAATGACATAAATCATACTACGACATTTGTTTGGAACAATCAGACAAACCAAACCCACACCGTCGGACGAAAATTGACTCCTCCGCAGAGGCAAAGTAATTACCCATCTAAATTAAACATAAATACGTATTGAAACTACCTACCTTGTGCGACACAATGTTGAACCAAATCCCCAAGTCCAGTGGACTCAGTAGTGAGCTTGCAAAAAAGCTACTATTACAACATGGTCCCAATGAAATTTCAAAAGACAAACCCAAAGGAGTGGGTGCAATTGTCTTAGAAGTCATCAAAGAGCCGATGTTCATTTTGCTTTTTTGCTGTGGCTCGATTTACATTTTTTTGGGCGACTATCGTGAGGGCATCATGTTATTATGTTGGGTGTTGGTGATTATTTTCATAACTTTTTACCAAAACAAAAAGACAGAAGAATCCTTATCGGCACTTAGACAATTATCGTCGCCAAGGGCATTGGTAATGAGAGACGGGATTGAAGTTAGAATCCCCGGTAGCGAGGTTGTCCCTGGGGATATTCTATTGATTAACGAAGGCGATAGAGTAACGGCGGACGCCAAAATCTTGAGCACAAATCAACTCTCTATCGACGAATCGATGCTCACGGGGGAATCCTTGCCCGTACTAAAATCCGAGAATGAAACCTCAATTGAGAATGCCAACACAATTTTCAGTGGCACGTTGGTGGCACAAGGCAGCGGCCGAGCTCAAATATTAGCAACTGGCAGCAAAACAAAATTGGGACAGATTGGTGCATCGCTTTTATCCATCGAACAGCAACCCACACGACTTCAAATCGAAATGAAGCAATTCATCAAAAAACTATTTATTGGTGGGGGAATAATTAGTTTGTGCGTAATCACAATATTCTATTTTACTAGGGGCAATTTTACCGATGCGATATTAAATGGTTTGGCGGCGGCGATGGCAATTCTACCCGAAGAATTCCCTGTAATTCTCACCATTTTCATGGCCTTGGGTGCATGGCGATTGTCGAAGTCCAACGTACTAACAAGAAAGCCTTCAGCCATTGAGACACTGGGATCAGCAACCATTCTTTGCAGTGACAAAACGGGTACAATCACACAGAACAAGATGGAATTAAAGAATTTGCAAACGGGAACCAATACGATCCACGCAGATTCATTCAATCAAAACAAATCAGAAATATTACCCCTCCTAAATACCTTTTATTATTCAAGTTCAACCGATAGTCTTGACCCAATGGACAGGGCAATTCAGCAGCAATTTGACATTTTTCATCCTACACATAAAAACGAGGATGTTCAATTATGCAAAGAATATCCGCTGAGCAAAACGCTCTTTGCAATCACTCGGGTAATTCAACACCCAACAGAGACTTATCCAACGGCCTATTGTAAGGGTGCTCCTGAAAGTATACTTGCAATGTGCCAGCTAAGTTCGAGCGACTACCAAGAACACATCAAACAGGTAGAAATTCTCGCAGCCCAAGGCTATCGCGTTCTTGCCGGAGCAACTTGCTCATTATTAAACAACGATATGCCAAAAAATCAGGTCGATTTTCAATGGCAATATGCGGGATTGGTTGGATTTGACGACCCAATTAGAAAAGAAGTACCTCAAGCCATAGAAGAATGCTATGCCGCGGGAATTCGCGTAATTATGATTACCGGCGACTTCCCTATCACGGCATTAAGTATTGCGAACCAAATCGGCCTCACCCATGGGAATCAAATTATTACCGGAACCGAACTACAAAATATGTCGCCCAGTGATTTGGCCACTAAAATTCGAGATACACACATTTTTGCAAGAATCGTTCCCGAGCAAAAACTACAAATTATCCAAGCCTTAAAAGCCAATGGTGAAATTGTTGCAATGAC
>CANIZU010000135.1 GCA_947472115.1 Flavobacteriales bacterium
ATTTTCGCATCGTCTTTGAATTGGGGCTCGACCAAATATTCGATGGGCAGGGTTTCTTTTTTTCTCAAATTTGGGTCGATGGGCCAAGGTAAGGAGTCTTTTACGCGAACCCAGTTTCCCACGGCCAACATCGTTAAATAGGGTGCATGAGGTTTGTTTTGGACCCATACGTCTGTTCGCAAATGAAATCCCTTGTTGCCATACATGTCCACGGATGACGTCAATTTGCCGTTACTCAAACTCTGCATATTTCCTGGAAAAGTGATGCTGATTCTCTGCGTATGTTTTTGGTTGGGGGCGTCCAAAGTGGGGAACCAATGACAATTGCTTTGGGGTTCGCCTTGCGTCCACATTTGCGTTGGTTTGGTAGGGTTTTTCCCGTCGGCGTTGATGAAATACATGCCAATATCATCCGAGATGGGTTCGTATTCCGTGTTGATCCAAATGGAATCCTTTTCGTTTCCGCCCACCTTTTCAGGGTTTTGCGAGGCCCATGCCTCATAAGATAGAGGTATCTTTTTCCCCGGTGTAGCGCTGTACTGAATTCTTATGGAAACCGGCTGGTTTGGGGTGATGACTTCGTTGAAATAAACCACCAGCTTCTTATTTTCTCGATAATTGAATTTAAGTCGGGTTGGCGGTGGGATGAACACGTTTGAACCATTCACTCCACTCTTGCTCTCCTCGATATGCGTTAACACTTCGTAGATTTCCATGTTTACCGCATCCAAAACCAAGCTGTCCTGGCTATAAAAATGGGGTTTGAGGGTCAGGGTTGCGTATCCATCGATGGAGGAAGAATCAAAATGAATATTCAATGACAAATCGGTATGGATCAAATCCCAGACCTTCTCCGCACTGGTTTGAAACGGCGCAATATAGAAGGGATTGTTATCGTCCTCTGTGGTTGTTTCGATGTCTTTTTCGCTTTGATTTTTATTGTAAATGCGATGACTCAAACAGGATTGCAACAAAAAAATACCCGCGATAATTAATAAAAATAGCCCGTAAGGTTTGCGTTGGCTTGTTGTTGGATTCATGATTGATGGATTGTGCTTATGGGGTTGAGAGGGCCGATTTGAATAATTGCCAAGCGGTTTCAGCTTGCGCGTTTAGCATGGTTTGTCCGTTGAGGGTGATGGCGCCCCGTTCTTCGCATTTTTGCATAAAGGTAGTTTGGGCGGGGTTATATATCAAATCAATCACGACGTGTGTTGGGTTTAATTGGTGGAAAGGAAATTCAATATGCGCTTCGATGTTAGGCCACATGCCAACAGGAGTTGTTTGGATAATTAAGGTATGGGGTGGGATTTGGTAGGCATCGAATGGCGCGTTTGTTTCTATGATTTCACCCCGATGTACTGTGAAATTTGATATGTTTTGTAGGTTTAGGATATGTCGTACCGCCTTGGCGCTGCCCCCGTTTCCAAGGACGATGGCTTGAATAATGGGGTTTGATGAAATTGGATTGTTAACTTCTCCGAGGGTGTTTTTCGATGCGATGGATTCTAATTGCAATGAATTCGGAGTTGTTTGCAAAGCAATCTGTGGATTTAGTTTTTCGATCCTCATTTCGTTCACTATTTCCAGCGATTTTGCAAACCCATCTACATCGGTATTATATCCATGGAGTTCAATTTCATGGGTGATTGGGTCGCGAGAAACCACGACAGTATTCACGGCTTGGATGGCTTGGGCCTCCGCTGAAATCGTTGTTAAAAACGGAATGATTTGCGTTTTGTGCGGGACGGTGACGTTGAACCCGAGCAAAGGAATATCGGCGTTGGCTTGTTGATTAATCCAGGCCCCAAAATTTTCTAAATTGGGCAAATCGAACAGCTCGTAAGACGCATTGGAAAATCCCTCGCGATCAAATTTTTCCCGAAAGATCTCCGGTGATTTGGAATGGGAAACGGGGTGACCAATCAATCCCAAACGAAAAGCTTTGGCAGATGTCATGGCGTGAAACTAGGTTGTTGAGCGATGGCTTGGATTATTTCTTTTTCAACTTTGCTTTCACCGCATTGAAAAGGATGGGTAAAATCGAAATGCCGATGATGCCGAAAACTACGGTTTCAAAGTGGTCGTGTACCCAAGGAATAGATCCCAATAAATACCCTAGCGTGGTGATGCTTGTCACCCAAAGTACCGCTCCGGCGATGCAATAGCCAATAAACTTTTTGTATGTCATTGAGCCAAGTCCGGCCGCAAAAGGAGCAAATGTCCTCACGATGGGTACAAAGCGCGCCATGATGAGGGTATAGCCACCATGTTTTTCATAAAAGGCTTCGGTTTGTTCGAGGTATTCTCGCTTGAGCAGTTTCCATTTGAGGTCGAATATCCGCACCCCAATTTTAGAACCAATGAAATAGTTGGTGTTATCGCCCAAAAGGGCAGCCACAATGAGCAGGGGGATCAGCACAAAAATATTGAGAGGGTGTCCGTCCATCGCGGCAATGGAGCCAGCGGCGAAAAGCAGGGAATCTCCGGGGAGCAGGGGCATGACAACCAGTCCGGTTTCAACAAAAACGATGGCAAAAAGGATCAGGTAAGTGAGGTTTTTGTATTCGCCTACTAGGAATTGCAATTTTTCATCGAGGTGTAGGAGCCATTCTTTGGCAAAATCGAGGAGGGAGAGGGTGGTCATATCGACTACAATTTTACGACATCGGCTTGAGGGGATTGATATTTGATTTTGTATATTTGTGTTTTATGCAAAAATTTGTCTTGAATCTTGGGTTAAAGCGCATCAGCCTTTGGGTTTTGATGATGGTTTGTGCAGGCATTGCGATTTCGGCTTGTGGGTCGCCCAGAGGACATGTGAAGGCAAAAAATACCGGCTGCAACTGCGGATTTTAATCGGACTGATTGATGATTAACGATTTAAATTGTTGAAAGTTCAACAAAATTGATCGTGAACGATGCATCTTTCTTGGTGTATTGTTGGGGTAATATGGCTCGCGATGCCTAATTTTGCGCAAAATTTAACAATGACAACGCAATCTACATACGTTCCTTACAAGGTAAAAGACATCTCATTGGCAGAATGGGGTAGGAAAGAAATTAAAATGGCCGAGGCTGAAATGCCTGGTTTGATGGCACTTCGCGCTGAATTTGGTGCGTCTAAGCCATTGGCTGGCGCTCGCATCGCGGGTTGTTTGCACATGACAATTCAAACTGCGGTTTTGATCGAAACGTTGGCTGAATTGGGTGCTGAGGTAACTTGGAGCTCATGTAACATTTTCTCTACGCAAGATCACGCTGCTGCTGCAATTGCTGCTGCGGGTATTTCTGTTTATGCTTGGAAAGGTCAGAACGAAGAGGAATTTGATTGGTGTATCGAACAGACTTTGCATTTTGGTGCTGAGCAAAAGCCATTGAATATGATTTTGGACGATGGTGGTGATTTGACCAACATGGTTTTTGATCGTTACCCTGAATTGATTTCTGGTATCAAAGGGTTGAGCGAAGAGACAACCACTGGTGTTCACCGTTTGTATGAGCGCATGGCGAAAGGCACTTTGCATATCCCAGCGATCAACGTAAACGATAGCGTAACCAAGAGCAAGTTTGATAACAAATACGGTTGCAAAGAAAGTTTGGTAGATGCAATTCGCAGGGCTACTGATATTATGATGGCCGGTAAAGTGGCTGTTGTTTGTGGCTATGGTGATGTAGGAAAAGGTTCTGCCGATTCATTGCGCGGTGCAGGTGCACGTGTGATGGTGACAGAAATCGATCCGATTTGTGCTTTGCAAGCGGCGATGGATGGTTATCAGGTGGTACACATCGACAAAGCGATTCCTCAGGCAAACATCGTAGTAACGGCTACAGGAAACTGTAACATCGTATCTGCGAAGCATTTTGAGTCGATGAAGGACAAGACCATCGTTTGTAACATTGGTCACTTCGATAACGAAATTGATATGGCTTGGTTGAACAAAAACCACGGCGATACAAAGTATACCATCAAGCCACAGGTGGATGTTTACAACTTGAACGGCAACGAAATCATCGTACTGGCTGAAGGTCGTTTGGTGAATTTGGGTTGCGCAATGGGTCACCCTAGCTTTGTGATGAGTAATAGCTTCACCAACCAAACTTTGGCTCAGTTGGAATTGTGGAATAACCACGCCAGCTACAAAAATGAGGTTTATGTGTTGCCAAAGCATTTGGACGAGAAGGTTGCTAAGTTGCACTTGGCTCACATCGGTGCTGAATTGACAGAATTAACTGTTGAGCAAGCGGATTACATCGGTGTGAACGTGAACGGTCCTTACAAGAAGGATACTTACAGATATTGATTTAGGGGATGTCCTTGTAATTTCCGGGGACGTTTTTTTATGATAGGAGTAACGAAAAAAGGGGGCGCAGCCCCCTTTTTTCGTTACTCCATGAAAGTTGAGGGGTCGATTTGTCCGATTATTCCAGGTGTGTTGCAATTGATGTTTTTTTGATTACTTTTAATTATTTTTATTGCTTTTATTGAATTATTGCTAAATTAGTATCTGCAACCTTTAGATAAATTATAGTCATTGTATTATGATCAAACAACTACGCACGTTTTTCTTATTTACTATATTGTTTGCTATGTCCAGCCCATTGATGGGTGGTGGAGTCGCTAATAAATGGGCTTGCGGCGGATGGGTTAGTGTGAAGTCGCTAGCCAATAGCAAGTATGAAGTCACTTGTAACATGCTTTATGCTTGTCATAATTTTAAAGATCTCGCAAACACGCCAACTCCAGCGGATTGGGCAACAGCTGATACTACAATAATTCTTCGAGTGTATGACTCCGCAGGAAATTACTATAAGCTTGACGCGCCATATGTACGTGGTTACTATTACACACAAAAGGATACGAGTAAATTATTACAACAAAATAGTTGGAGTAATTATAGGATAAATAAATACTATTGTATCATTTTTAAATGTACATTGGATCTCAACAATGCCAAAGTAAAATCAGCAATCAACGTTAAATCTTCCTTTTTGGACTTAACCTGCGATTTTACAAGTGATATATGGTGTTTTGACATGTATTATATGAATTCCAAGGGATGCATGAGCCCAACGGTCACAACGCGGATATACATCAAGGATTTTCCTGTAAATAACGAAATGTTGATTCCATCGCATGTTGGATTTTCAAAAATCCTAGAATACTCCGCGCAGAACTGTTACGCAACAAACTATTACAATCCCGGTTTTTATGGCAAATATGGTGATTCTGTTGTGGTAGAATTAATTCAGCCTCAAACATCTTTCATCCCCGGAATGTCGTCGTTTTCTTACAAATCTGGAATTTCTCCAACCGCTCCATTTTATACCTTCTGCGTTGACAGTTCGAATACGTGTTCTGCTAAGCCCAATGCAAATCCACCGCAAGGTTTTTATTTTAACCCAACCACTTCGGATATTGTTTTTACGGCTGGCAATGGGTCACCCAAATACTATG
>CANIZU010000136.1 GCA_947472115.1 Flavobacteriales bacterium
AATCGTATCGTACAAGCCCTTTATCCGACAAAAGCAAGCTCGGTGCTACCAGAATTTGCGTCATTTGGATAGCCCCATTGATCTTAGGCTTGGTGCTACTCCATCTCATTCGGTAGCCCATACCCGCAGGGATATTGCTCGGAAGAACGGCATCAATTTTTGCAGGAATGAGGGTATCTGAAACGCGGTTTAGCGCATATCCTTTGGCGAAATTGCCTTTGTCATCGCTCATTTCAAGTATGAATTCATTGCCTGTATCAAACGTACCGATGTTTTTGATGAAAGGATTTTTATACGTGGTAACACTATCGCCGGCGCATCCCACAATTTCGCTATCGGCCCCAAACAGGTGGATATCGGCCACGAAAACTTTGCCGCAGATGATGCAGGTATAGGCCCATTCGTTGCGCTCACTCACAATCGTGATGTCGCCAGGCTTGGGTTCGCTAAGAAGCACTTTGGGATTCCCGCTATAATACTTATTGAGCTGGTAAATATATTTGTCGCCCACCGATGCAATGTAAAGGTTGCCCTGTGCGTCCTCGGCCAGTCCCATCGCGTTTTTAATGTTGGTCGATCTAACGGTTTGAACACTGGAATCACTGATCGACACGGCCAGAATTTTGGTATTGGCGGTATCTTGAACAAGCAGCAGTCGGTTTTTGCTCTTTTGCCAAATGATGGCGGAGGGTTTGGTGAGGTTGCTGACCCAGATCGATGTATGGGGCGTGTGGGGTGCTGCGGCGGCGAATGTCGTTTTATAAATGCAGCCTCGAACGCGGTCGGTGGTATAAAGGACTTGGGCGATGGAGTCGTAGGCGCAGTCTTGAATTTGACGAATGCCACTGATTGTTTCGGTGCCGATGATGTTGCCAACGGTATCGTAGATGACCATGCGACTAGAGTCGAGGACGAGCACGGCGTATCCAATGGGGAGTTTATGAAAGGCGATATTTCGGGGCGATTTCAGGTTTTTGGCAAACAAGGTTTTATTACCAGCACTATCGATCTGAAGGACTTCGCCACTGCCTTGATTGGTGATCAGGTAGCGATTATTGAATGGGTTATAGGCCGATGCGTTGGGGGCGTTGAAATAATATTGTGCATCGGCAGCGCCAGAGAATCCGAGCAGGAGGCAAATTAGGGTGACAAGGTTCTTCCGCATGATTGTGTTGCGGGTTGATAGACATCGGCGCGGAGAGATGCGTTGCTTTCAGAGTACTAATGATCCCCAGAGGTACCTAATTGAAATTTTACTAAACGATCCAATACCAAACCTCACTCCACCACCCACTTGATTTGATTTCCAGCCCCTTCTATCTCGATGAAGTAGATTCCGGAAGTTGAGGCTTTCAACACAATCTGATTTTCTCCTTTTTCGATGCGATGCGATGATACCCTGCTGCCCACGGCATTGTATACAGTTACTTTTCGGACTTGCTTGTTATTGGCAATCTTCAATATCACCTCATTGCCCGCCCCGCTGGGGTTGGGGTAAAGGTTCACCGTGAGATTCTCTCCCAGTTGGTTCGTGCTAAGCAATCTTGCACTCACCACGCCCAAGCTGATCGTATCTGCACATCCACCAACCACACCAATCATCCTCGGATAGAATCTGCCGGTATCGTTGTAAGTATAGCTCGCCAATGCGCCCCAAGCTGTATCCTTCGGCGATTGTTTGGTATCCCCAAAAATCCATTTGTATTTGGTGGTGCCAGCGATGCCGTTCTGTCCTTGAAAATTCACCGTTAGAGGCAGTTTCCCCACCAAAGTACTTGTTGTCCCAATCAAATTGACAAAATACGGCGAATTGAAATTGCCTGAAATTGAATCAATTGAGCCGTTTTCAAACACAACTGCTGTCACTTTGTATTTCCCCGATTTTGATGATTTGCATTTTAAAAAATTCGATTCGTCGTGCTGTACCAAAGTGGAATTCACATACCAATGTATTGAATCTTGACAGCGCTGATGACGCGCATAAAAGAATATTGAATCTTTTTGGCAAATGGGCAATTGCTCGATATACGAAGGCAAAGTGTTTGGAACAATTTGGGGTAATCGCTCTATCTGATATGCTACGGTACCATATCTTCCGGTCTCTGGATTGTTTGACAAACCGTGTGAGATATCATAATACAGATCCGGACGCGATAGTAACAAGCGATTAAAATATGTATTGCTTGACAAATAGTCGTTAGCTAATAATAATTTAATGGCGGTATCCGTGAATTCAATGGATTCGCATTTTTCATTGGGATAGGCAATGCAACCAATAAAATATTCGTGTGTTTTCGTGAGATAAATTTTTCCATTAATACCCAATTGAATATCACCAACGAAATTTCCTTTTAATATTTTTCGTCCCGTCACTTCATGAATAGAATCATTTACCAATAAATCAGCAAATTCGTATTGCCAAAAACCGGAATAGTTATGGCGACAGTAAAAATATTTCTCATTTGGACTAAATTCAAAGTTTGAATGTACACAGGTATCAAATATTTGATGCGAGGATATGAACTCTCCTTTTTTGACATCGAAACCAAAAATATTATACCCTCTGTACTGAGAATTAATTACGAGAAAATTTCCCAACGGAGAAAATTTGATTCTATTGCCATCTCCACTTAAAGAGCTACATTTAAAAAACGCCAGTTTGCAATCACTATCTAAAATTCTTACTTTTTGATTCAAATGCCATTTGACACCTGATCCATCGATTTTAAAAATAAATACGCTATCAAAGCTACTATTTAAGGTCCTAGCCGCCAGCCAATAACCCGAATCATTCGTCATTTTTATGATCGAAAATTCAATGTCTTTTCCAGGTAAAATTGGAACCATTTTTTTGGAGACGATGCCTGCGGGATTCTTGGCACTATATTCTACAATGCAGTATGTAAGACCTCTTGATTTTACTGCTGAACCACCCATTGGGACATCCGCACACACTATCAAGTATTTATTGGGTGAATTGGGCATTTCCAATATTTTCACATTCCCTCTACCATGACCACCAATATTGCCCCCATTCTCAATCAATTCATTCTTCGAATTGTACAGACTATCTCCATTCGTGTATAATTTCAGATTGCCACTACTATCACAAATACTGGATTTGGCTCTGTCGGCTGGACCAAATCTATAATCGCTTTTAACCTCAACCTTGCCCTCTTTAAAAAACAGAGAGTTTTGGGTTGTCAATATCCATAAATTATCCTGCTGCCCATAACTCTGAGAAGTAATAAATAGGAGCAATGTGCCGAATATGATTTTATATATATTAATTAGTTTCATCCTGTTCGGTGTCTTCAAATTGCTTGCACTATGAATTTCCCAAATGTAATGGTTTATTTTTACGTCTAACTCTTTAATCACTCCACCACCCACTTGATTTGATTTCCAGAGCCTTCTATCTCAATCAAGTAAATTCCGGAAGTTGACGCTTTCAATACAATCCGATTTTCTCCTTTTTCGATGCGATGCGAGGACACCTTAACGCCCACAGAGTTGTAAACGACGATATTTCGCGATTGGCTGTTCCCTTGGATACTCAAAACAACCTCCGAACCCATCCCTGTGGGATTGGGATAAAGTTGGATTGTCAAATTTTCTCCGAGTGATTTAACGCCCAACAATCCAACCGTAATTGTGTTCAACGCGATGGTATCTCGGCAACCACCCACCACGCCAATCATCCTTGGGTTGTATCTGCCGGTATCGTTGTAGCTGTAACTCACCAACGCACCCCAAGCCGTGTCCTTGGGTGATTGTTTGGTGTCCCCAAAAATCCATTTGTATTTGGTGGTGCCCGCGATGCTGTTCTGCCCCTGGAAGTTTACCTTCAATGGCGGTTTGCCAACAGTTTGACTAATCATGCCGCTCAAGTTCAGCACTGCCGGAGCAATGGTGATCTGCCCTTCGCTCTGATAATCACAACCCGACGCATTCTTAAAGTACTTATTTACTGTGTAAGTGCCCGCTGAAGATTTTCGGGGACTGATTTTTCCGGAAGTATCAATAGTCAACCCTGATCCATTGTTGTACCAAATCCCTGGGCCTGTCGATTTGAACGTCGTTGGCGCATCCCACAACTTTGTCTCCTTGCAAATGCCGTTCACGATGCCCAAGTTTGTTTTCACAGTATCGGTCACCCAGAATGAATCGGTCCGTCCGTATAAGCATTTGGTGGCGGTGTTATCATAGATGTAGGTCAACCAGACGCGTATCGGGTATTTTGCGAATTTGTCGAGCGTGACACTGTTTCCATTGCCTTGGCTGTGCGACCACAATCCACCGGTTGGCGTAGCTCCAATATCAGATAGTGTAAGCGTCTTCATTCCCTTGCACAACTGCTTGGGCATTGCCTTGAATCGCAGTTGGGTGGTGTCGATGTTAATATCCGTTTTGAACGACGTGTAGCAGCCGTTGTTGGAACTAAACTCCGACAAAACATAATACCGAGCTTCTTTGTAGTAGTATTTGAAAATACTGTCCCGCACTGTGTAAATCGTGCTTCCGTTGACATCAATCACGGAGTACTGGCCCATCCAATAATTGCTGGAAAAAGTAGATGTCGCCGCGAGGGTGAGCGTATCAGGACCGCAATTCGACAAGCTGCTCGCTTGATGCAAGCTGTAAATCGTATCTACCGGCAACACGAAGGTCTTGGACGACATACAACCAGAATCGTCGCGCAGGGTTAGTTTGAGTGATGTGGCGCCCGTTAAGTTCATCGAAAGGGTGTCTTTGAGTCCAAACATCGCCTGTCCGTTCACCTCCCAGTTGTAATACACCTTTGATTTGAAATTCTTGACGTTGCTCGCGAAGTATACTTTGGAAGAATCCTTAAGACAAACCGTGTTCCGGTTAAGTCCAAAATCCAAGCCTGGCCAAAGTTTTTTCATATCAAGCGAATCGATCACCGTTTTTCCCGTGCATTTGCAGGTTGCGGCCACAGGCATCACGAAGCACTTTACATAATATTTCAAAGGCAAAAGGCCAGTGTAAAGAAGCTCCGTTGCCGTAGTAGTAAATATCGCAGGTGCAGAGGGTGACTTCTCGTGGATGGTCCATGTAACTTTTACAGGTACATCGGTGTTAACAGACTTAAGTATGCCTTTGAGGTTGTTGCAACCATTGGCCTTTACAGAAATGACCGGAACAATGGGTTTGTGCACATACACTGGCACCGAACGAGCCGCTTCACCAGAAACCCAATTTGAATCAGCATGAACCCGCAATGTAACTATACCAGGTGCTGAAGAATAGTCGCCAGGTTTAGCAACCATTTTTATACGAAAGGTGGGAGTCGAGTTCCCTGATAGATAATCAGTTGAAAGGCTAGCATT